>JAGQWW010000063.1 GCA_020436955.1 Saprospiraceae bacterium
TTAAATGCCATCTTTCATCCCCATTCCCCGATCTCCTATCCCCCATCTCCTATCCCTCATACTTCATACCTCATACTTCATACTTCATACCCCCATACTTCATCTCCAATCTCCATTCCTTCATCCGGTAGCTTCGACAAGCTCAGCCACCTGGCATAGTAAGTTCAATTTTAAATTATATGCCATCTTTCATCCCCAATCCCCAATCCCCAATCCCCGATCTCCATCCCTCATACTTCAAACCTCATACTTCATACCTCATACTTCATACTTCCAGACTCTCCCCATACTCCCTTTCAAACCTTCTCCTCGAAGGATAAGCCCAAAGGAAAGCCATCAGTCCGAGTCCAAAAAACAGGTATGGTAAATTGGTGTAGGTGACAATGGCAACCATGATGGCGAAGATATTGGCAGCTTCCAGGAAAACAGCTTGCATGAGTGCGGTATCTCGGAAATGGTGAACCTTTTTTAGGGTGGGCAAATTTTTATTAAGCCTTTCCATGCGGAACTTTTGGATGTACCAGGCAAGCAATACAGCTCCTATTGAAATGATTGGTAAAAGCTGGTACAATGCACTTTCACTGGCTTCCTTTGTAAAAAATACGCCTCGCTCCCCTACCAGGATGACACCAAAGGCAACCATCAGGAATTGACCTCCCAGTAGGATGATAAATAGGTAATGGGCAATTTTTAAATTGAGATTAATAAAGTAGGATTTATCCTCCTCCTGGTTCATATTTCTATCAGACATGAAAACTTGAATTTAATGGGCTTGCTTTTCTATGGTTAACAACAAGCGAGATGGTTTTTTGATGATGGTATTTAAAAATTGGTCCAGCACTTTCCAGGCACCATATGGTAGGAAGGAAAGCAATGTATTGAGACGCAACAGGATGGGCATTTTATTCGAAAACCCACTTGAATTACCCTTTGCATGTTGCAGTCCCCTTGTCAGGTTTAGTATCCCTTTTTCTGTAAAGGAATGCAAATGAGCATGCATAGGTGTTGGTCGGTTACAATGGATGCAAAGAGAATAAATTATCTTCTCATTATAAGGAGTAGTTACTATCAGTTTCCCCCCCGGCTTGAGTACCCGAAATAATTCCTTTAAAAAGGCTGCAGGGTTAGGAACATGTTCGATAATCTCGGAAGCAACAATTGCATCAACCGCATTATCGTGCATCGGAATATTAAAAGCATCGCCGACAAGGCTGAAGTGGTTTTCAAAAGGGTATTTCTTTTGAGCTTTTGCCGGATTATCATAAGAAATATCAAAGGAAATTACCTTTTTCCCTTTTGGACATAAAGCTCCTGCAACCCAGGCAGCACCACAACCAACATCTAGCACCCAATCATTATTTATCGGCATTTCAGAAAGAATGGTTTGGTGCAATCGCCTTGCTTCTTCTTCTGATGCTTTACACGGTGCTTCTTTAAAATAATCAAACTGCCGGGCATCCTCCTGATAATGTTCCACATATTGAAAGTCCGTTCCAAACTGATCATGTACTTCCGAACTCATCGCAGCCACCATCTCTTTTGCCAACAAAACCGGAATTCCCTCCTTCAACTCGTAGGACCAATCTCCTTTCTCCGATACCAGCTCACCAGCTTCAAGGTGCAAGCCTGTATGATCATCCGGACTTCTCAATTTCTGTAAAAATGCTTCTCTCAAGGACATATTTTTGGTGTTCGGTGTTGGGCTTTCGGTGTTCGACTTTCGGTTTTGGCAAATCTACGAATTCCAGTTTACGATTTACATTTATGCCTCACGCACGTAAATCGTAAATTCCATTTACCCATTCACCCATTTTCCCATTCACCCATTCACCTATACCCCCATTCACCCATCCAGATTCCAGATTCCATAAACTAGCTTCCCAATTCCTTTCCCCATTTTTACTATGAATAAAAGAAATTCACATATTTTCGCCTTTACATCATCCACACAGGATACTGAGACATGAGAAAACCACTATTTAAAATAAGAGAGAACGGGAAGTTTGGCTTCATGGATGCCAACGGTGAGATAGTCATTGAACCCCAATACATTGAAGCCGAAGAATTTTATAATGGATTTTCCCGGGTTCGATTTAACAATCGTTTAGTACCCCTTGATCCATTGGGCCGCTTGCTCATGAAAAGATTGTTCAACTTCGTTGGTCATTTCGAAGAGGAAGTTGCAAGGGTACAGCTGGTAAAAGATTGGGGCTTTATTGATACCAGGGGTAATCTGGTCATAGATATTCAATTTTCCCATGCCAGTGATTTTAGTGAAGGAAAGGCCTGTGTAGCGGAAGGAACTTCTTTTGGATATATCGATAAAACCGGTGGATTCATTATTCCTGCCCAATTTGAGATGGCCGGTGATTTTAAAAGCAAACTTGCTCCGGCGCGACAGGATGAAAAATGGGGTTATATCAATGAGCGAGGCACCTTTGTCATTCAACCGGAATGGGATTTTTGCCAAAGCTTTCAGGAAGGAATTGCCATTGTTACGCGTGAGGACCAATGGGGTATCGTAGACCGTTATGGCACCTTACTTTTAGCTCCCAATTATGATTTACTGGATGATTATGCAAATGGGTCATTTTTTGATGATCGGGCGGTAATCATGGTGGATGAAAAATTTGGGTTCATAGACAGGGAAGGAAATGAAGTCATAGCACCGCAATTTGACTTCGCCGGTGACTTTAGTGAAGGCATGGCTCTGATAGAAAAAGATGGACTTTTTGGCTACATCGATAAGAAAGGTGAGCTAAAAATCAAACCCGAACATGAAGATGCAGGTGTATTTTCAGAAGGTTTGGCCTTGGTTAGAAAAGGCGATGCCTGGGGATACCTCAATGCAGATGGGAAAATGAGTATACCACATCTATATCCTGAAGCACTCCCTTTCAAAGATGGACTTGCCTGGGTCAGGTTAGCAAATGGCCATTGGGCCTATATCAGCAAAGTAGGAGATATTGTTTGGGAAGAGCAGGACTAAGATTTGGTCCATTTAGAAGCTTCCAAAAACAAAATCAACCAGCCAGCCAGGAATAATGTACCTCCGATAGGCGTAATAGGACCCAGTATGGTAGTATTTTCAATACCCAGGACGGTGCGTGTGCTCAACAGGTAAATGGAACCTGAAAAACAAACAATACCTGCTACAAATAACCAACCTATCCAATTCATCCTTTTCGAAGGAAATTTTCCTGCCAGTATACCAACAGCTAATAATGCGAGGGCATGATAAAATTGGTAGCGAACACCTGTTTCAAAAGTTACCAATTGACTGGCATCAATCAATTTTTTCAAACCGTGTGCTCCGAATGCGCCCAGTGCAACTGCCAAAAATCCAAAGATGGCGCCTAGTTGTATAAATCGTTTTTCCATGACGTTTGTATTTCGTCACGAACTTAAGACATCCACCTGAAAAATGAAAAGCTATGACAAAAGGTTTACAATCAAAACTTACCTCCACTTATATGTAAACCCAAACCCACCATCTGCCTTTCAAAATTAAGATGGGTCCAACAATTTAACCCGAGAGCCACCCTGTTAAAGACAATTCCGTAAACGGATAAATTTGTCTCCAGACCAGCACTGAGGAAATCTTCCTTTTGATATTCATCAACCGAAAAAACACCTCCCGTTGAACCTCTTTGCAGTTCATCTCCCCGAATGGTTCCCCATACAAATGCCGAACCTACCATCCATTCCAACCGAAAAAATCTGGAATGTGATTTATACAAAGGCATTTTACCAAAAATAAAATTGAATTTTTCTCCCGGTCTTTTTGTTACATGGCTGGTGAATGCATACCTATATCCAAATTGGAGACTATTGCTTTCAGATTCTTTGTGATAACTCACTTCAAGGTAAGCGCCGGGATCAGGTGCAATGGTTGTTAGAACACCTGCTTCGACTTGAAGCCATTCTTTGGGAGAATGTTGGGCGAATGATGTAAAATAAATCAAAAGGCCAAAAAGTAAAATCGAAATTGTTTTGGTTTTCATTTGTAGAATCATTTTTGCAGAACAATTGGATAGGCATTAAGAAAACTTTCTGCTTGAATGCTCAGGTAATACAATCCATTGGGTAAATCCTGGAAGTTTAATTTCAACCTGTCCTGGTTAATAAATCCACCCACTTTCCAGATTTTCCCATCTGGTCCTAATAGTTTAAAATTGCCAGTTAGTCTATTTTGAAATTGAACATTACAACTTCCAAATGACGGATTTGGATAAATGAGAGGTGTTCGATTTACGCTAATATCCTTTGTGTTTACTAATCCATTTTCTAACATTTCCGGACTAATTAAAAAATCAGTCATAAATCTTCCCTTTAAAAATCCATTGGATTGTTTTTCCGTAATCATAACAGTAACAAGGTAATTTCCATCGTCTAATCTAACCATCCTCTCCGGTAAAATTTGATAATTTTCCTGTTGAAGTTTAAATTGATATTGCAACTTTAATCGCTGGTTATCCAATTGCCAAAAATCTAGAAAATACTTATTATCTATACTTTCCCCCGTTATTGGTATCATGATGTTACCGTTCTCTTCAAAAAAAGGAATTCTGGTATCGACATCTTTTTCCAATTCAAAAAACTGGATTAATTGCCCATCTTCCTTTGATATCAAATAATACACTGATTTTCCTTCAAAAAGATAAGTTGCCAGGAGAATATATGCTTCTTTGACACCCAGGATTACCCAACTTTCAACCGGTTCGGGGTCGATAAAAGGGAGATGCATAATTCTCTTGGTTCCTTCCTTTTCATAAATCTGGATATGAGCCCTTGCCGTATCTAAAGTGAAATCACCCGGCACATAAAAATCAATCCAGTACAAGGTCCCGGCTTCATCTCTCATAACCTTGTATGCTTCTGCCCAATAAGAATCAAGCCAATCAACTCCCATTATGTCGGAGAAAAGCGTATCAGAAGTATTTTGATAAACACCATTATAATCGAGTGTATCAATAATAACTCTAGCTCCGGTGGAATCGTGTAATTGATATTCAATAACCTCTATTAATGAATCGTTGAGAATATTTAATCTGCATGAAAATTCATCAGCAGATTTTATCTTCTTGACGTCTGAGTTAAAAGGATCGGATTCCAGCACTTCTATTAATTCACTGGACTCTAAATCATAATATCTCACTTTTAAAACGCCCTCTGTTCTGAATCCGGTAACTCCGACAATGGGAATTGGGAAAGGCGGATCTTCAGTAATAATATTTAAATTGAAAAGAATGAGTTGACCGTTTTTTATAATAGAACGGCAAATAAATTCTCGATTATTACTGGTTCGTAAGTCAAAGGATTTCTTCCAAACAATCTTTCCTGTATTTAAATCTATCTTCTCAATTAGTCCACCTGAAATATCAACATCATACAATGTCCTGGATACCTTGTAGTAATATCCATTATGTATTAAAGGCTCTAATTCAATATCGGAAGAGGTGAAAACATGGCTGTATCCATCAAAACCAACCACTGCCCGCGGATTTGAGATCTGATGCCCAACAAGGGTACTATCATATGAGAAATGTGTCCAAACAGGGGTAATATCTTCAAAGGAGAAGGATTGGAAATTCCCAATAGTTTGAGCATATAGAAATCCCGGGGCCATCATTATAAACCAAAAGAAAAATTTCATTTCGAATCAATTAATCTGGAATAATTTCTTGAATGCAATCTCTAGGAAAGCAATCCGGATGTTTAAATGGAAAGTCAATATAATTATTACATGGAATCGGACCTTCTGAACAAAGGCCTATTTGGGTATTACCTCCATTCGTGATTTGAATATTTCCTTTTTGATCGGTGCACCAATATTCTTTTTTCACACAACAAGCTGTACTTTCTCCACATTGTACAATTTCATAAAAAATTACATCCCCTTCCTGATAGGAACAAGGGTAGATACATAGACTTTTAAAATAATTAGAAATTGCAGAAGTATATCCATTATCGCATTTGCTTTTTTCACCCCACCAGGCAAGAATTAGAGGCATCATAAAATGGACATATTCAGTATAAAATGCTTCGGCAATACAATCCCAATCATCAGTATGAGGCAATCCAATTATACAATCGGTTGAATGTGCAAATACATCTTCCGTGAAATTCACTTCTAAATCTTGACCGTTATTTTTTTCACATATTATTACATTCATGAAACCGGTTACAGAGCAAAGTCCAGAGACATTTGAAGAACATTCGGTCAAATCAATCATTAGCGTAATGGTTTCAGTAAATTCAAAGCAATCTGCTTCCACTTCAATACTGCACGGGAAATTTTCAAAACTATCGCTAACAGCAGGGGACTTACTGGCTAAATTTAGTTTTTCCAGTATTCGAATTGTAGTTATTTCTGATTCCGGTAAAACTGGTTCTTGATTGAAGTTTTCTACGCAGGAAAAAAAAGAAAATAAAATAACCAGCAGGGAAAAGACTTTAGTTCTCATTTCAATTTGTTTTAGTTTTTTAAATCCTTCCCAAATTAAAAATAAAATTGACCACAACAAAACATACGCAAAAATAAAACTACTCTATTTCCAATGCTAGTTGACCTCATTTCCCTTCACCCTCCATTTCTTCCAATATTTCTTAATGATTTGCGTCGCAAGTATTGCGTACAATAGTTCTCCACCGAAGAAAACGAAAATGGCCAGGATGCCCATTCCATTACAAGCGAGGGCACAGGCAATGTATCCTAAAAACAGGGTCACCCCCACTCCACCAAGGATAAAACCTGCCAGTAACCAACCTCGTTTTCTTGCATAAGGGTCATCGGAGTCCGGTGAAATTATCCTTTTTACCCGCATTACAGCATTTATCAAACCCTTGTTTACGCTATCACGTGTTCTGAAGAACCAGCCTTTTTTATTTTTTTGTTGTAATTCTACCAGTACAAATTGTTCCGTAGGGTTGGTTTGGGCTTCTTGTATCAATCTGGTAGCGGTGAATTCTTTTTGAATGGTAGGAGCACTTCCTGCGACAAATAAAAAGAGACCCAGGTAAGCCAACATGTGTAGTGATTTCAGCTTAAAAATACCGGTATTACAAACATTAACTGCTCCGTTGGTTGTGGGTGCAAAACCCCAGGCTAAGATGGTAAACAGTGCTCCCAGGACGATAAAAATCAAACGCTGCCCGGGGAGTATTGCACCTATAACAAGGGCAAAAAAAATACTGATCAACTGAAGCATTATGACAATAAAAAGGGAAGTGCGTGGATTTCTTGCGAAAAGTAAAAGTAGCTTTTTCATATCAAGGACCTTTAAAAATACATCGGTATTATACCATGGGGAAATTACCTCTCAATAAACTGAATCACAATAACTTAGCCCCAAGATAAAGGTCAATTCGGCATGATTTTCAGCAACTTTTCATTCCTATACATATTAATTTATTTTATATAAATAAGGCGCCAAATAAAAAAGCCCGGCTGCATAGCAACCGGGCTTTTTTATTGTCTTTGAAAAAATTACTTGCTTACGCGAGCAATATATTTTTCAATATCTCTTCCCTCGTTTGAATTAGGGTAATCTTTTCTGATTTGCTCGTATGCATCTTTTGCTGCTCCGAATTCACCATTTTTTTCATTCAACATACCTACTTTTTTAAGGTAGTAAGCAGTTAGAATGTCGTTATCACCTGCTGAAACAGCTTTTTTGTAATAAGACAAAGCCTGGCCCAGGTCACCTTTTTCAGCGTAAGCATCTCCGATAGCACCCATTTTAGTGATAGGAAGTACTTCGTCTGTTGCGCTAAAATCATTAAGGTGAGCGATAGCTGCATCGTATTCTCCCAACTGTAGGTAACAGATACCAGCGTAGTATTCAGCTGCGTTAGCAGCAGGTGTACCGCTATATTGGTCGATGATATCAAGGAAACCCGGGAAACCACTTCCAGGATTGGTCAATGCCAAACGGAATGAATCTCTCTCGAATTGTTCTTGTGCCTTGTACATTTGTTCAACAGCCTCTTTTTGCTTAGGCTCTTGAAACAAATATTTGTAGGCGAAATATCCTCCAACCAAAAGAACCAAGGCTACCAAGCCTCCGAAGATTAGTTGCTGATTTCTTTCTACAAAGCTTTCTGCTGATTCCTTCACTTCTACGATGTCTACTAATGTCTCGTCGTTGGCTGACGTCTTTCTTTTAGCCATTTTATACAGTATTAATTTTTCAAAATATTAAAACTAGCTCGAATGTGATACAAATTGATTTCCAGAATGAACCAATATTGTGCCACAATCCCTATACGCAGCTTTGGAAAATACGTTCCAAAAAAGCGGCGCAAAAATAACTAAACTTTTGATATGATGCGTCTTTTAAATAGGTAAGTTCCTCGGAATGCAACATTCCGGGCGGTAAAAAAAGTTAAATCATACTAAAAAGGGCCTTTTTAATGGATTTTACCCAACATTTCCTCTAATCGGACCGGCCGATTCTGCTCTACCCATTCCATAAAATTGCCGTTATAACCTGCTAACTTTTGCAAAGCCTCCACTTTTTTCAAAGTTGCCAACCGTGAAGTCTCACGTGGCGGCTCCAAAGGATGAAAACGTTCAAGAAGGACATCGATATTTCCACCTACGGTTGCTTCCTTTTCGCGGAGTTGATCCTTGAGATTAGTCTCAGGGTCAAAAAGATAATTTTCAGATAGCGTTTGAGTAATGCTTCGACCATGCGCCATGGACTCTTTGATGTTTCCGCGTCCTGTGACAGCATTTCCTAGCGCAAAAACATTGTCATAGCCCTGGATGCGGCAGCACTCACATTCATTTACATTATAGACCGACCCTTTCCATGGAATGCCAGGAATTTCTTCCGGTACACTACCGATGGAAGAAACAACCAAATCGGTATGCATCTGATAATCTGATCCAGGGATTTCAGTTAGAGATTTGCCTTCAGATTTGGTTTTTCTAAGCACCAATCCTTTTAAGCGATCCCCTTCCACTACTTTATCTACCACAACATGATTGGGCAGCACTTCGAAAAAGTATTTGGATTGTGCATTTTCAACTATTTTCTCTCTTACCCTTTCGGCTTTTTCCAATTCTTCCGGTGTGTCTGTAGGGCCAGGATACAAAGGCATATCTTTTATGCGCCGACGATACACAAGGGTACACGGTTTTACTCCCAGTTCTTCAAAAGCAATTCCATGATTCTCCAGCACTTTGGCTATGCTTCTTTCCAGACTAAAGATATCTTCATCAATTCCTCTTTCGGCCAGGGCTTTTTGAACCGTTAGAATCATGAGCGCCTTGCATACATCAATGGATGCCAAACCTCCACCTATCACGAGCGCTCCATCTGTAATATGCATCGTCTCCCCTTCAAAACCAGATTCATGATAATGGTTGAACCAATACATGAATGGATTTTGGTAATACAAACCTTTTCCAATATAGTTATCGATGTCGGGTACTGCGATGGGCCGATCCATCCATGCACCTGTAGCTAATAATATGGCGGTAAAACCCCAATTATTCAGGACCTCTTCAAAATGAATGTCCTCCCCCAACTTAATTTTAGGAACAAAGTGTACCAGCGGATGGCTTAATTTTTCATTGATAGCTTCTTCTTCTTTGTCACGCAATTTAGCGTGCCACTTGGGAAGGCCATCCTCAATTTTTCCATACGGAAGGGCATTCTGGTCAAAAACCACAGAAGTGATATTTGCTTGCGCAAGCTGCCAGGCTGCTTCAGCTCCTGAAACAGCTCCTCCAAAAATCGCTATTAGGTGTTGGGCCATGGTAACAGGGTTTTATTAAAACTATTGTTTCCACCATGGTTTGAATTCCGAGTTGAAGTATGCTAAATGAGATATGGTATATGTGATATGGTATATGATTTTGATTAAGGTAAGGAAGTTTAATATTATAATACAACCTTACCCATAATTTGATCTATATCATATTCCATATCAAATATTTCATATTTCATATACCATATTTCATATACCATATTTCATATCACATATCTCCTCAGCTAATCGTCCAGGTTGCATTACCTGCCAACAATTGGTCAAGGTCGCCTTCGCCCTGGTCTTTCTTAACGGAAGCAATTTGATCCATTAATAAAGACTCGTAGGTTGGTCTTTGGGTTTCGTAGAAAACACCAAAGGGTCTTGGCAATCCTGATTTGGCCGGGTCATCAAAAATCCTGGAAAGGATTTGCGCTTTTACCTGGTCTCCTTCATCATGTATCCAAAGGTCATCTTTGCTGGCTTCACCTGCCGCAAGGTCTACGACTATAGGCTTGGTGCCATCCAGTTTGATACCTTTTTGTTGCTCGTTTCCAAACACAAGGGGTTGATTGTGTTCAAGGAATATCGCAT
>JAGQWW010000639.1 GCA_020436955.1 Saprospiraceae bacterium
TTTCAGCGAAAAGGATAAGGCCTAAAAACAATTTCAATCTGGTGTGACGCCCCAATTCGGCGATGTATTTTATACCCAAAAATTTGGACAGCGCATACCCTAACACCTGTGCAATTACTAAAAGAATTTTATAGTCTATTCCCCAAAGGTTTAATCCTTCATAGGTACCGACAGTGAAAGGCTTTCTAAAGGCATACATACAGAAGTAGGCGCCAAAAGCAACCACCATGGTGTAGACGGTAAAAAACCAACCACTCCCCTCGCCTAATTTGGCCTGGATATAATTTTTCATACGGAAAATCTTGTGAGCGAATTTCACAAGTCGGCAACGAAAAACAGGAAACTGAAAATTATCGATTGGTTAAATGATTATTAAAAAAGCCATCCCTGGCAGGATGGCTTTCAATTAAACCAGTTATGAAAAAATTAGCAATTTTAGCATCTTGAAAGAAGGACCGGCTTCCCCTGCGCAGGGAAGCCATCCTTGTTACTTACCTCTGACAAAATTTCTATTGGTGTATGAAGAAAAACATGGTGCAAAGGTGGGTTTCAGATGTTAGTTATAGATTAATTCCAGTTTATCCTTTGGCAAACTTTCCTATTTGTCAATTCCTCTCAAAGGCTTACTGAAATCCTGTTTGTCGATCACGGTACCTTCCTGATTGTAAACCTCCATGCGGCAATGGTTATAATCAATTTCAAAACGGCAGTAATGATGGGTTTTTAACAAGGTATCCATTTGCGGATAGTCCGAAACACTTCCTAGGGGTTCTATACCTCCTCCGCCACCGCCGGTGATAACAAAGTGTGTTTTTTGGTTGCCATATTGCTTTTCAAGCCTTTCATAATCATGCGTGTGTCCGGAAAG
>JAGQWW010000640.1 GCA_020436955.1 Saprospiraceae bacterium
TCCCGTTGGCCCATTGGCCCGATAGCAAAGATTCGATTTCCTCCATTGCCGCCCGGACATCATAATTCGCCAGTCCAAGCGCTACAAATCCTGAATCCCAGTTCCATTGAAATGGATAGAGTTTATCTCGTGGTACCGTAAACCCTCCTCTCCGGTTTTTTTGCAAAACAGCCTTCGCTGCCTCCAGCAGTGCTAAATGGTCCAAATTATAAGCTTTAGGTGAAAAGTGGGATTAAGATAGGAATTTTTGGGGAGGCGCGGTGCGAGGTGCGTGATGCGTGGAGAGTGATAGGTGATGTGGCTTCCAAGTACGAGTGATTTGAAAATTGCAGAATTTAAATCATGGCCAATTTTGGTGTCAGCAGCTTAAAGCCAAACCTAGGTTGATAAAAAGTACTGTCTAGTTAAGGGCGTCAATTTATACGATTTATATGATACCGGATTTTTCAATGTTAGCAAAAGCTAATATTGAAATTACTCATATCCTTTTCATCAAAAAAAGTAGTTTTACGCACCACGCACCACGCACCACGCAATCCGCAACCCGCAAACCTCGAACCGCATCCCGCAACCCTCATCCCGCAATAATGTATACCATCCTCAACATCAATTCCTGGAAACGAAAAGAGCACTTTGAATTTTTCAAGGCATTTGATCAGCCGTATTTTGGTATGGAAACCAAGGTGGATATTTCAAAGGCCTATCAGATTTGTAAGGCCAATAATTGGTCTTTGTTTTTGTATTATCATTTCCTTTCTCAAAAAGCAGTGAATCAAACGGAAGCGTTTCGATACCGTTTGATTCAGGACGAGGTTCGACTATATGAGCATTTGCATGTCAATACTAATATGTTTCGTG
>JAGQWW010000641.1 GCA_020436955.1 Saprospiraceae bacterium
ACACCTTCCTGAGAACTGGTACCTACCATGACCCAGAAAGTTCCCGGCTCTACTTTAAAGTTTCCTTCACCGTCAAAAAATCCGAGTTCTTTATCTGTTAATAGGAATGTAAGGGTCTTAGACGCACCCGGCTCTAATTCAAATTTTTCAAATCCTTTGAGTTCTTTTATTGGTCTTGAAATACTGGCTACCAGGTCATGAATATATAGCTGGGCTACTTCTTCTCCCTTAACCTTTCCGGTATTTGTTACAGTACAAGTTACTTCAACTCTATTACCTTTCTTCACAGATGCTTTCAGGGCACTATATTCAAAAGTGGTATAGCTTAATCCATGACCGAAAGGATACACAGGATCGTTGGTTTCATCGATGTAATGAGACCAGAATACGAGCTCAATCGGACCTGGTCTTCCGGTGCTTTGGTGGTTATAATAAATTGGAATCTGCCCTACAGATTTAGGGAAAGTCATCGGCAATTTTCCGGATGGGTTGTATGCCCCTGTCAGTACTTCTGCAATGGCATTGCCGGATTGACTTCCCAAATGCCATGCCTCAACAATGGCAGGAAGATTTTTTGCTTCCCAGTCAATAGTCAGGGGTCTTCCGTTCATTAGCACCAAAACGATATTGGGATTGACCGAGTACACTGCTTTTAGCAGCTCATCTTGCACGCCAGGGATATCCAAATTGGTTCGGCTACGGCCTTCACCGCTCATAAAACCATGTTCTCCGAGTACCATGATGACTACATCGGCACCTTTGGCGACATCCATTGCTTCCTGGAAACCGCTACGGTCAGTTTCGTTTACTTTTACTTCATTGATAAAGGTGGTCTCACCGATGGCAACATCCGCACCT
>JAGQWW010000642.1 GCA_020436955.1 Saprospiraceae bacterium
TAGCTACAGTGGCTGGAAGTCGGGAGACTTTTTGGGTCGGTGGCCGAGGTACGGTTTACGGGAGCCGGTATGTAGGGGTGCTTTTTTCATGGCTGCTGTGGCTGGAAGTCAGGAGACTTTTTGGGTCGGGAGCCGAGGTACGGTTTACGGGAGCCGGGGGGGCGGCATATTTGGGAAGTTAAACCAATACTGGAAACTGTCTAAACCCCACCAAAGACCAAAGACTAAAGACCAGAAAAAAAACTAAAACAATGTCAGAAAAATTTACGGATTTTATTCATTGCCCGAAGTGTCGGAGGCCGGTGTTGGAGCATGAGGTGGATCAGAAGAGTGAGATTGCTTATTGCCATGGGTGTCATTATTATTTTCCTTTACAATTGGCGAAATCTGAGGGGCGGGAGGAATATGTGCAGCCTTCCGGGTCTGATTATTTGCGGTATCGGTTGAATCACCATGAATTGAAATTGACCATCAAGTGGCGGAAGAACTATCAGTTTCCTTTTCATAAAACTGGACGAATGGGGACCAATTTCAGCTTCTTCTTTTCTCTTTTGACCATGTTGCTCAATCGAACCATTATTACTGCAACTCCAAGGTCCTTGCAGATTATAACCAGACCAATTGATTATGTGCCAATGTCTTATTATCCACGGCAATTAATCTATCAGTTATACGTAAAGAAAGTAGATTTTTTCATGGGTCGACCACACCATGGTGGATATGGATTGTATATAGAATTGACAGATGGTCAGGAAGTCCTGCTGCTTTGGGATCTCATGGAAAAGACACTTTTATTTATAGAACAGGAGTTGGAGAGGGTATTGGATATT
>JAGQWW010000643.1 GCA_020436955.1 Saprospiraceae bacterium
GCTATTCATGAAGCGGCTTTTGTACATATCGACCGGCATTTTATTAATGCTTCCTCTGGTAGCAATCTTGTTTTTGTCGGTGGTGGGTCGCTGGTCGGGCCAACATTTATTGCCTGAATATTTCACGCTGGAGCATTGGAGTGGACTGTTTTCTTTGCAAAGTAATTTGGGAAGGAGCTTTCTTACGTCCTTGGGCATATCATTCACGATAGCAGCTTTTAGTACCACTTTTGGATTTATGATTTCAAGGCAGTTGAGTGAGCTTTCAAAAAACAAGGGCCTAATCCAACTCGCTTATTTCCCATACCTGATTGCACCAGTTGTCTTTGGCACCATGTTGCAATTTTATTTTAATAAAGTGAGTCTTACCGGCTCCATGGGAGGTGTTTGGATTGCGCAGCTTTTGTTTATTTTTCCATACAGTGTTTTATTGCTTTCCACCTTTTGGAATACGCGGATTCGCCAGATTGGATTTCAGGCTACGACATTAGGAGCCAGCAATTGGCAGGTCTACAGGCAGGTATTCATACCTATGGCAAAACCCTGGTTGTTTATCAGTTTTGTACAATGCTTCTTAATTTCATGGTATGAATACGGCATTACCCAACTCATTGGGGTGGGAAAGGTGAAGACGCTGACAGTTCAGGCAATGTTGTTTGTAAAGGAAGCCAATCCGTTTTTAGCAGGACTGGCTGCTTGTTTGATGGTGCTGCCTGTATTGGTTTTATTGGCTGTAAACAAACAAATATTTTTAAAAAGGACGGAAGCCATATGATTCAGGTAAATGGTATACAAAAGCGGTTTGATGGGG
>JAGQWW010000644.1 GCA_020436955.1 Saprospiraceae bacterium
AGCAACTCTTAATACCAATTTGCGGATACCAACCAGGTCTAGTGTGGTTACTGAGTTTGAATTATTTACGTCTGCTGCAAGGATTTTGTAAGGAGAATCCAAATACTGCACATTCAAAATATGCTTGGAAATCAATACAAGGTCAAGCGTACTTACACCTGCCACTGCAACTCCATCTTTGTTAGCATTTACTACATAATCTTCACAAGTTGCCAAATCAGAAACTGTATATGCACCATTTACAGAACTTCCTACAAAAGTGGTTGAAGCTGCATCAATCACTTCTACTTCAACATCTGAAAGCATTTCTCCGTCTTCTCTTTGAATGGTTCCATTCAAGTCAGCAAATGGTTCTGAAGTAGCACAAATTTCTTCATGTGGCATCGCCTCAAATACCTTAGGCTGCATAATGCTCAAATCTGTATTGCGCATCAACACATGGTAAAGGCGGGTATGCTTGATATCGTATTTTTCTATTGGCGTTAGTGTTGGGTCATTTTCATAGTAATAACGATCACCATCACGAATCACTCTGAACTGCTCTTCCAAAATCTTCATTACCAATTCACCAAACAAGGCATTATCCATTCTTTCCTCAGCCAACATTCCAACCCAGGCATCAATATTATTAACATCGCCATACAATGACTCAAGGGTATTAGCAATATCCTGATTTGAATTGATATCTGTGAAAGTGGAAACTCTTGATAAACCAAAATTTTCTCGGATAGTGTTGTAATCCGGTAAACCTCTTTCACGGCCTCTCATGATATTGATAGAAGCAAGGTCCAATCCACCTG
>JAGQWW010000645.1 GCA_020436955.1 Saprospiraceae bacterium
TAGAGGTAATAAATCTTTTTATTCCCGGCTACCGTAATTCAAATCTCCCATTGCTTAAAATCACACTCCACTACCCGTCTACGTCATTTTTTAAACAAAGGAAAGGCAGTAAATAGAGGCAGTGAAATTTTAACTAAAAAATACTGCCATGAAAAGAAATCTACTCTTCTTAGCTATTATGCTTGGTTGGGGTGTCATGGTAAATAGCCAATCTTTATTTACAGAATATTACACCCTTGATTCCACATTTGCTGATAATAACGTGTACGGGGTTTCAGATTTGGATGCAGATGTTTGGAACAATTCTATTTACCTGGCTTTGAATGTTCGTCATAAAGATTTTCCCACCTTCGATGAAAATTTTTACCACATTGTTTTTTCCGCATTCCGCAAAGGGCAATTGGAATATGATACCATCGAATCTTATAGTCGTTGGTATGACAGGCAGACCAAAGTATTATTGAAAATGGATGCCAACGGAGATCCCTGGGTCTTTTACAAAAGAGCAACTGATGATTTCAATCATGTGCTTTTTGCATGGCACAGGGTGGAAGGAACCTGGCAATCCTTTACCCTTGATTATGATGTAGTCGTCAATCCTATTTTGGTAGAAACCTCAGATAACAGTCTCATGGTGATTTACGGAGCAGATCATGACGGCATCACGCTTACAGCAGCAACCTGGAATGGGAATTCCTGGACCTTCGAACCCATTTTAAATGATCAAGATAGAATTTGGGGCTTTAGCCATTTATCGGCGGTCAAAAATCAGGATGGAACCTATTTTGCTGTTTCTT
>JAGQWW010000646.1 GCA_020436955.1 Saprospiraceae bacterium
TATCCTATCTCGGTTTTGAAAGCCAATCGTTTGACAGAGGTGAACCAAATTTTTAAAACTTCCTCTGGTTTTGGCGGATGCAATGCGGGGGCAATTTTTAAAAAAAATGACTGAGCTAATCCATTTACATAGTACCATTCAAATGAATTCCAGGATGCTTGCATCAGGGTCAAAAGTGCTTTGGGAAAATGTAAATGATAAAGATTTAAATCAAAGTTTGAAAGAGGTCTATCAGTTGCTGGATATGGCTTATCCCAAATTTTACAAAATGGATAATTTGAGTAAATTTGGCGTTTTAGCAGTCGAAGCATTGGTAAAAGAAGCACCGGAACTGAAAGCAGGGGATTTGGAAAAAACCGGAGTGTTTTTAATGAATTCCAGTTCGAGTGAAGAGACAGATGAAAAGTACCTTGCTACGGTGAATACGGATGAAAATAGTTTGCCTAGTCCGGCATTATTTGTCTATACCTTACCTAATATTTTAATTGGTGAAATATGCATTAGGCATAAATTCACCGGTGAACAGGGGTTTTTCGTTTCAGACCATTTTGATTCGGGATTTTTATATCCATATTTGGAGCACCTTTTTCAAAATGAACTTTTGGAAAAAGCCATTATCGGGTGGGTGGAAGTGAAGGATGAAGAACCGGTTGCCAAATTGATGTATGTGAAAAATAATCAGGATGGCGGCGCAAAAAAAATAA
>JAGQWW010000647.1 GCA_020436955.1 Saprospiraceae bacterium
CCCTCAATGGAGAATCAAGTATGAAAGTGCTATAAACTATTAGCATACTCCATCCGATGGATTTTTTTGATTTTAGATTTTTGGCTCTTGATTTTTGATTTATCCGTTCCTCAGTTCCTAAAAATGCAGATCAAACCCCAGGTTCTTTCATCCTTCATCCTAAATTCTCCATTCATGTACTCTTAATTCATGTATTCTTCATTCATGTACTCCTTCATACATCAAAAGGGCGGAAAATGCGGGAGGGCTATTAACTATTAGCATCCTCCATCTTTCATCCTTCATCCTCCATCTTCCATCTTCCATCATTCATCCCCAATCATGTACTCTTCATTCATGTACTCCTTCACCCTCCCCCTCCCTCTTGCATTTCTCCTCCAAACTTCGTATATTAAAAGGTTGTTATTTTTAAACTACCTAAATTGTATAGTATGCAAACAGTTAAGTACAAATTTACGAGAGAGTTGCCACTTGATTGTCCCGGGTATGGTGACAAGTTGGAACGTGGCATGGTAGGTTCCGGCGGATTTTTGGGCGAGAACCTGTTGGGAGAAAAAGAACCTTTTGTCCAGTTCCCTAATGGATGGCAAATTGAAGAAAGCTGGGTAAAATCCAGAAGTGACATGTTTGTGGAAATGTAAATCCACTGAAAAAAGCTTGAAAACGAGTCCAGTTCACCAACCTTATACGACCACTACCTTTA
>JAGQWW010000648.1 GCA_020436955.1 Saprospiraceae bacterium
CATTTTCATGTGTGAATCCATCAATTTCAATTACAAGCAATAATTCTTTGCAAAAGAAATCAACGATAAAATTATCGATGGGCCTCTGCCTTAAAAATTTAAATCCAAGGAGATTTCTCTTTCTCAGTAGATCATTCCAAATAACTCGCTCTGCAATGGTAGAGTTGATTCTTAGATTTCGGGCTTTTGTTTTTAGATGTTTGTTGTAATGAAAATTCATTTAGTTTTTTAATACTTAGTTCCATTTTTGACTAAAAGGTAACCTTGAGATCACCCCCCAACCCCCTCAAGGGGGCGGCCTTCAATTGGTATTTTAATCCTTTTTCTTGGTGCTATAAAAAAATAGGAATTTTTCAAAAGTGGATTACTAACATTTGGAAACATCCAAATCAATGAAAATACAAGACAAAGCCGCCCTCTTGAGGGTGTTGGGGGGTGACAACCCTTGAGAAAACCCACCTAGGTACCAAATAGCTACTCCCCAATACCCAAGATTTATGTTCGTCGGATTGCTAAAAAGAAAAGAAATAGGGCATTTGTCCAAAATCGTAAAACCTATATCGTAATTTTACTTGAAAGATATTTCATTTTGATTGGTGAGTAAAACATAAATACCTCATGAAAAAAATCTACCTGACGCTTTTTACCATTTTGCTTGGAACTGCTTTTTTAGCAGCCCAGCCCATTGTGGACTTTT
Organism: Saprospiraceae bacterium; assembly: GCA_020436955.1. Lineage (GTDB taxonomy): Bacteria > Bacteroidota > Bacteroidia > Chitinophagales > Saprospiraceae > JAGQWW01. Next base: position 698 of record JAGQWW010000648.1, read on the forward strand.
CC
>JAGQWW010000064.1 GCA_020436955.1 Saprospiraceae bacterium
AGTTGCTATTAAATCGAATCGATAGGGTACCGTATTGACCTGCGGAGGAAGGATACGATCTGTTCTGTCTTCAGCTCTGAAAACTCCATTTTCAAAAGAGAGATGATAATACACCATGCCTCCTGATCCATCCTGGCCTACCAGGGTGCCTAAGGGCCAACTTTCGTCTCTGGTAAAAAACTTCTGACCTCCTTTTCCAAATTTGGTAGTAAACACTTTAAAAGTCAAATCAGGCTGTGTCTGACAATAATAGGTGGAGTCCCATCCAAAAAGAATTACATCGTCAAATCCATCCTGATTGAGATCATAAACGGCCAGCGACTTGTCCTCATTATTGGTATTTACCACCCAACCCGCAGTCTGGGCCTGATCCTGACTTTTTAAATTCAGTTTCAGACTAAATGCCATACCAGGCTCCCAATCGATTATATCCAAAATACCGTCAGCATCAAAATCTCCAAATCCATCAATATTTGCTCGACCAAAGGTCAGGAATTCATCAAAACTGAAATCACCTTTTGACAAAAGAAGGTAATCACCATAAGCACCTTGCGACTGGGAATAATACTGGTCGTTAAACACATCCATCAACCCATCATGGTTAAAATCCATGAAATAGGTGCGTCCGGTAGGATAGGGAATCTTATATTTGACTCCGTTAGATCCATCTACCAAAAACAAATTGTCATCCCAATAGGCTGCATCAGGTATTCCATCATTATTAAAATGACCAAAATGCAATGGAATACCTTGAGGGAAAATAGAAGGTACAGGCATTTTCTCATTTTCGAATATGCCTGCATTATTTTTAAAAATATAAGGCTCAAATGAGTTATTTGAATCGTAGCGATCCATGGAAAGCTCCTTGTAATTATCTCCTGTTAAATCTTCAAATTGGATACGTAAATACATGTGACCATCCTGAAAATAGGAGTTTGGCTGAAGCTCAAATCCAAATTGCCCTTCTCTGATAACAGCGGTTCCAATTACAAAAGTTTCCAACAAGGGAAGCGCTACATCAGCAATACCATTATTATCAAAATCTGCTGTTGAGGGAATACCACGACCAATCATATTGGCAACTACACCGGCACCATAGGTGGTCTGACCAAAATAGATAAAAGGGCGGTCTTGAGCGATTCCGGAAAGTGAAATCAGGAGAAGGAAAATAGTAGTAAGCGGAAGTGTTCGCATAGGTGTTTGTGTGTGTTGAGTGCCTTGTAGCTTCAAATTTCCATAATTCTTATGTAAAAAACCTGAATTGGAGGGAAATTTCGGTGTTCGGTGTTGGGTTTTCGGCTTTGGGCTGAGGGGGCTGTAGTTTTTTTTGTGTAACCTACAGTTTAAACCGTGGGTTACACAAAAAACGAGGATTCTGAATTCATAAATTCCGGTATCTAGCACCTAGGAACCAGCAACATCTTCCCCTTTTACCTGTTATTCTCCAAACCATAAAACTTACCAGACCTATGAAAGTCGAAATTTGGAGCGATGTGATGTGCCCTTTTTGTTATATTGGAAAAAGGAAGTTTGAGCAGGCCCTTGAAAAATTTGAGCATAAGGATGACATTGAAGTGGAATGGAAAAGCTTTCAATTAAACCCCGACCTGGAAGATCAACCTTATAAAAGCATTTATGAATATCTGGCCGAGTCCAAAGGGAAAAGCCTGGAGTGGTCAAAACAAATGCACGCACAAGTAGTGGAAATGGCAAAGACAGTGGGCTTGGATTATAATTTTGATATCGCAAAAGTGGCCAATTCTTTCCATGCACATCGTTTGTTGCAGCTTGCAAAAAGCAAGAAAAAAGGATCAGAAATGGAAGAGCGACTTTTCCATGCCTACTTCACGGAAGGCGCTATGATTAGCGACCCGGCTACCCTCAAAAAACTGGCGCTGGAGGTCGGATTACCTGAAAAAAGAGTAGACAAAATCTTTTCCGGCATGGACTACGCCGACCAGGTTTACCGCGAGATACACGAAGCGCAGCAATTAGGCGCTACCGGGGTACCCTTTTTCGTCATCGACCGCCGTTACGGCATCAGCGGAGCACAAGATAGCCAGCTGTTTTTGGAGACGCTTGAGAAGGCGTATGCGGAGAGAGGAAAGTAGGGTGGCTATTGGCTTTTAGCGCTTGGCCTGTGGTGGTCACCCCCCTCCCCCCCCCTCAAGGGGGGCCCAAAGATTCTTGATTTTTGATTTATCTACTCAAACATCAATTAGCAAAGGGTATTTGCTTCAGCAAATTACCGCCCCCCTTGAGGGGGGGAAGGGGGGTGATGTGTCTTGTCCTGAAATAGGTTGACACAAAACGTAAACTTATGTCAGGATTAACTTCACCACCTTATTTTAGTCTGGCTTTCAAGAATATGGTCGTCGAACAAGTCTTAAATGGCCACCTTAGCAAGAACGAAGCTTCTCGCCAATATGGCATTAAAGGGCATAGCACTATTACCCGATGGATTCGTAAATTGCACCCTGAACCATCAGTCCAACTTTTGAAAAAATCGAATAAAAACAAGGAAGAATCATCTGCCGAAAAGCGAATTAAGGAGCTTGAAGAAGCCTTACGAGTTGAAAAACTTCGAAGTTTTGCTTACAAGACCATGATCGAAATCGCTGAGGAAAAATTCCAGATTCCAATCGAAAAAAAGTCCGATTCCAAACAATCGAAAAAGTAAAATGGCTCTACCCTTCTAGTACAGTGGTAGACTTATGTCGATTGTTTGGATTAAGCCGCCAATCCTACTATAAATTCATTAACAAGCGTACTGAAGATACCTGGATGAATGCCAAGGTTATCTCCATGGTTGAATCCATACGATCGGTTCACCCCAGAATGGGCGGAAGAAAAATTTATAGTTTGTTACAAACGGAGTTTAAACGTCAGGATATCAAAATAGGAAGAGATAAGTTATTCAACTTATTAGCAGATAATCAGCTACTTATAAAGAAAAGGAAACGAAAGATTTATACGACTAATAGCTATCATCACTTTCACAAGTATCCAAACTTAATAAAAGAGTTTAGACCCTATCAAGCTAATCAATTATGGGTTAGTGATATCACGTATGTAAAAACAGGACAACAGTTTAGCTATTTATTTTTAGTGACTGACGCATATAGTAGAAGAATAATGGGTTACGCTGTATCAAAGAATTTAGAATCTCAATATGCTGTCAAAGCTTTAAAAATGGCCATTAAATATGCAGGAAATGTAACAGGACTCATTCATCATTCCGATAGAGGCATCCAATATTGTAGTAAAGAATATGTCAACCTATGTCAGGATAATAATATCAAACTTAGTATGACCGAAGATGGTAACCCTCGCGATAACGGAATAGCTGAAAGAGTGAATGGAATATTGAAAGATGAATACATTTATGAGGCAAGACCAAGTACCTATTTACAGTTTAAAGAAGTAATGGAATCTATAATTTACAAGTACAACCAACTTAGACCACACCTGAGTTGTGATATGAACACTCCAAACAAAACATATTTGTTACAAGGAAAAGTAAATCAGAGATGGAAAAATTATTACTTTAATACCTAGAAAAACTACTTAATAATCTGTCAACTTTTTTCAGGACGATACAGTGATTACACCCGGAGCATAGATAAAAAAGCGAATAGCTAAAGACCATCAAGAGCAAATGATTAAAAATCATGGATGGAAGATGGAAGATATTTACGAATTACGGTCAAAATAAAGTTACCCCCTTGAAGCGATGTAATTATATGAGTGAATTTATTTTGTAATAACCTTCGTTGCGTACGTTGCGGCTAAACTTTGCGACCGTCGCGTGAAACAGAGAGCCAGGATTGAAACGAATATCAACTATTTAATATTAAATGGGTAACACGGGAAGCAAGCAGGTGTTTTCACAGGCGGGTCCCTTTCAGGAGACCCACCTTAGACAGAAATTAATACCTAGTCAATGCTAAACTTAATGACATTGCCCCTAGAATGGGTTGGGGAGTGATTTTTTTCTCACCTCAAAGTACACTACAGAAGCTATGAAACCGAACACCTAAAGCCAAAAGCCAATGGCCAAAAGCCAATAGCTTAGCGCTAAAAGCCACCTACCTTTTATCAATTTCAATCACTGCAGCAATTACATTTTTGCCATTCATAGTGGCATCGAAGCTGATGGCACCCTGGCTATCGGTTGAAAACTTTACATTTTGGACCTCTTCAGACCTGATAGCTTCTCTTACCTTATTGATATATGACGATTGACGGCTGGAGTTGATCAATTTATTGAGCTGCTCGTAATTGAGTTCCTTTTTGGAAACAACGACCGCAATTCTATCGCGTGATCCTAGTTTGTCCGGAGTCATGGAATAATCTTTAGGGAAAACACGTGTACCCATGATACCACAATAAGCGGAATGCTTGGCAGTATAAGGGAATAGCACATAGGAAGACTTGTCCGTTTCTTCTCCAAACACATAGGTATAACACTCCGAGCTGTTGGTTACCGCAACTTTAAACTTTTGTCCTATGGAAACTGGTCTAACGGTCTCGAAGGTATTATTTGCATTGCTTCGAAGCGGAATCAAGGTTTGGCTTTCATTGTCTACCAGTCCAAACTTCACTACCATCTTATTTGGATCCATAGCATTGGAATTGCCCATTGGATACAACCCGTACGCTTCTTTCGTAAAATTGAGGAAATCGCGGTATTTCACCCAGGCGACACCGTTGTCACCCCATTCCGGTCCCCAGCTGTTCATTATTTCAAAAGAACCACCATCCTTGTTGTCATCGTAGCCAATGACACACATGGCATGACCACTGAATCCATAACCACTGTAATCTCTTTGGGTAGGATTCCACGTAGATTTGCCCATCATATTTTGCATGAAAGTACCACCAACCATCATCCCAATGACTACCGGGGCTCCCTGAGCTAAATTTTGCTTCATAGCATCTATATCCGGGCGGTAATCCGATGCGCTCATGGTTAGGCGATTGAATCCCTTAATACGAAACTGTCCTGCCTCCTGGATTTGACTTTGAGCCGGCATCTTACTACAGGTTCTTTCATCGTAGCCGAATTGTGAATATGGCAATGCACCAACTTTGTACATCGTTTCCATGGCATTTCGCATATAGGCACCCTGACAACCATCCAACGCGATTTGATTGTACAAAAACGAAGGACTAAATCGAACTGAATTTGGATTGGCGCCGGTAGCACTGGCTTGCAAGATGGTTCGAGCGGCATAGGCACTAGCCCATCCAACACAAGAACCCTGGCTACCTTGATGAGCAGCGCTGGGTGCAAATCTTCTAAGCGAATATCTTGAAGGTAAACTAGGAGCACCATATCCGGATGACAAAGCTTCAAAAACTTCTGCTTTATCAAATTCCTCCTCACTTAAGGCTGCTCCAAAGGAGAATTGACTATCTCCCGTTGTTTGCTCGTAATCGTCTGAAACCGGAGCACCTAAACATCCATCAAAAAAACCAAGGAAATACAAAGCACCACCTACCAATAAAACAGGAATCAACAGTTTGGGCTTTTTAAACAAAAACATGAGGATAAATGGTAACAATTGGGCCAGTCCTCGACCGCCTCCTGAATTGTTTGTGTTTCTGTTTTGGTTTTGATTGGGACGTTTGGGGTCCTCTTCCATCCTAATTGGCATCGTTCAGTAGTTTTTGTTGAAAATAGGAAAACAAAGCAAGGTTTAAACCGTAAAAGTATCGGGCTGTACGTCCAAAAATACTATTTCCTGTTAAACAGGTTTTTGAATTAAAAAAAAATTTACGGACAAGCTTATTTTTGACGACTATCATCCTAAAATGTAACCGCATGAAACAATATTTAATTTATCTGACAGTCTTCGCGCTTTTTTCTTTTATCCAATGTGCTTCAGAGTCTGCAGGCTCTTCTGATAGCACTAACCAAACCGCCAAGGCACAACAAACAGGCAACACTTATACGCCTTCCACCCAAACAGCGCTGGGCATTGTAATACCTGCTACAAAAGCAAAAGCCGGTGAAAGTGTTTGTGTTCCGGTTGCTGTTAAAGACTTCAAAGGAATCGTTTCCATGCAACACAGTATCAATTGGGACCCAAAAGTGTTGACCTTTGAAAAATTGCAGGGATTCGATTTACCAAACCTGGGTGAAGCCAACTTTGGTTTGACCAAAACCGATCAGGGTATGATGGGTATTTCCTGGTACGATCCCAGTCTAAAAGGTATCAACCTTGATGATGGCAATAAAATTTATGAAATCTGCTTTAAAGTTGTTGGCACATCCGGTTCATCCTCAAAAATCAGAATCACCAATGACCCGGTCATCATAGAAGTTTCCAATACTGCTGAACATATCCTGGGTATTCCGACCGGAGATGGAGAAGTGGTGGTAGAATGAGGTATGAGGTATGAGGTATGAGGTATGAGGTATGAGGTATGAGGTATGAGGTATGAGGTATGAGGTATGAGGTATGAGGTATGAGGTATGAGGTATGAGGTAATTTCGACCCCTCAATATATTTCTCCAAATTATTTGGAGACTTTTTCTTAAAAAAAATAGGGCAGCGAGATTTTATTCGCTGCCCTATTTTTTTATATAAATCAAACTTCATACCTCATACTCCATACCTCATACTTCACCTCTCTAATTACCTTCCTCCGGATCTTCGTATGGGATTTGTTTTTTGGAAAGGATTCTGGTGTATCTTTTTGGATTTAAGCGAACATCTTCCAATAATAAATCAAGGTTTTTGGAAGCTGAATTAAGACGCTCGTACAGTTCTTTGTCGTTGACAACCTGTCCCAGGGTTCCCTCGCCGTTTTTGATTTTTGCAAGCACGATGCCAAGGTCGGCAATTGCTTTATCAGCTGTAACCATGGTTTCTGTAAGCTTATTGATGGCTCCGTTGGCATTTTCCATCGTAGCCGGAAGCTCCATAGCTTTAAGTTGAGCCGTAAAGGTGTCTGCATTCTCCAGAATATGCTGTATCTGCTCATTTTTGTCTTTGATACCCTCCGTAATTGCAGCAAGATTTTCCATGGTAACCACGATAGATTTTCTGGATGCACTCATCATTTTGTCCAGTTCTGCGGTTGTTCTTTTTAGGTTTTCCAGGGTGATAGCAATGTCGGTTAAGCTTTTGCCAATCTCGCTATCATCTTTATCCAACTCTACACTCAAGGAATCGAAAAGCTCTCCGACTCCCTCTCCCAACGCACGGGTATAACTTTTCACATCGTCTGCCGCTAACATGGAACCTAAAAGTCCTTTCGTGGAGCCGGTAAGGTAATCTCCGGATTCTGCGCAGTTTTCAGTACAGTAATTGTCGAAAACCAGATTTACAGCTTTACCCCCCATCAAACCGGTGGTCTCAATAACTGCAAATGTATTTTTTGGAATGCTGAGTTCTCTTTTAACTTCAATTTCTACAATAATGATCTTGTAATTTTCGGGGCTAAGGTATACTGATAAAACACTACCTACCTGAAGCCCATTTATCAGAACAGGTGCTCCTTTTTGAAGTTGGTTTACATTTTCATATTCAATATAATAGATGTTGTTTTCTGCGAAAACATCTTTTCCTTTCAAAAAATTATATCCAAATATGGCAATGATGATGGCAATGACAGTAAAAATGCCAATTTTCAATTCCCTTTGCATCAGGTGCTTTTATAGATTAGAAAAACGACCGGGTTAAATCGGCGCTAAAATAACCCTTATTCCGAAACCGAAGCATTTTCGGAAGGATTTAAAATACCAAATGCCGTGTAAACGGGATTAAGTTATTGTGCTGCCTGATTTCTGGCTTCAATAACGTTCATTTTGTCACCACCTCTGTAGGCAACAATGAAACAATCCTTGAATCCATCTTGCTTTTTAAGCAGACCGGCAGTATAAATGGCCGCATCGTAAGACTGAAATCCGCCTACCTGGTATTTGAAATATTCACCTTCCTGAATTTCGGTTACCACGTGTCCAACATCAGACCACCTGCTATGGTTCACACCCATTTTGGTTTTTGATGCTGCCAATTGTACCCTGAACTCAATGGATTTCGCATTAGAAGCAGGCTTTTCAGCTGTAACTGATTGTTTAGCTGGGGAAGAAACTGCAATGGCTTTAGGTTCTTTTTCCCTGGTAGTTTCAGACTTTGCAGCTGATGGAGAAGAACTGGTCCCAGCAGCTTTTTCTTTTTCAATAGTGATGGTTGACTTATTGACTTCACCGGCCGATGCCAGTGAACCGGAAGGTTTGCCCACTTCTGCAAAGATGGGAGTGTCAGAAGGAGTAAATGTCTCCACCTTACTTTTATAATCTTTAAATGCCTGGAATATCGATCCTGCTATCTTTTCCTGACCACTATCTGATAGCAAAAATGCTTCATCGTTGCTATTGCTTAAATAACCTGTTTCTACCAAAACACTAGGCATAGTCGTCTCCCTCAATACATGAAAACCTGCCTGGCGAACCCCACGGCTGCGGTGTCCTTCTTGATGATCAATGTGGTCTTCAACATATTCGGCAAAAAGAATACTCTGCTCTAAATGTGCATTTTGAAAAGCAGATAAAATAATATGCCCCGCAGGTGAATTAGGATCTACAGGGTAGTTCTTTTCGAAATCTTCCTCCAAAAAGATTACTTCATTTTCCCTTTTGGCTACAGCCAGATTGGCTTCTACTTTGTGCAGCCCCAACACATAGGTCTCAGAACCGTGAATATGGGGAGCACCCACAATATAATTGCAATGAATGGAAATAAAAAGGTCAGCCTGGCTGGTGTTGGCCATACTGGCTCTTTCGTGTAAAGGGATAAAAACATCCTTATCCCTGGTCATGATTACATTGATGGTTGGGTAATCATTATTGATCTTGTCTCTTAATTTTTTTCCAACGGAAAGTGCAATCTCCTTTTCTCGACTATTTTTGCCACTACAACCTCCATCCTTGCCACCATGGCCTGGATCGATTACAACAGTTTTGATTTTATAATCTGTATTGAAATTTCTTTTAACAGAGAGGACGATTTCCAGATTTCCCTCGTTAATTGTGAAGGTTTCCTTATCTGAAAGATCTGAAGTCGTTAGTGGAACGTTAAAGTTGCCACCAAAGACCAACGAAGTGGACAGGAAAAGTATCGATTTTAGCACCAATGTTTTCATCATAATTATCTTCGCACCGGATTTCTTACACCCGGCTCATTTGGGTTCAGGGAAAATTTGTGCACAAACGCTTGCAAAGTAACGTATAATTCACTTGGAAACAAAGATTAATATAATTGTATTAATGTTATGTAGCGTCTTTAGCGGCATATTTGGCCAAAATCCGGCCGATAGCCTGTTAAACGACACTATTCCTGTTGAATTATTGGGCGGTGATTCCTTAAGAATCGATTCTTTTAGTCTGGATACCATGCAGTTAGGTGCAAAAGACTTTGAAGTTTCAGATGATGCCCTGGACGATATCGTAGATTATGACGCTAAAGACTCCATGATTTACGATATTAAAAATAAAAAAGTACACCTCTATGGCGATGCCGAAGTAACTTATACTTCCATCAACCTAAAAGCAGGCTATATAGTCTTTGATTGGGACGCTAACCTGGTAACTGCAGAAGAATATCCTGACAGTTCAGGCCAGCTGGCAGGCACCCCTGAATTCTCAGATCGGGGTGAAAATTTCAAAGCCAAAAAGATTCGATATAACTTTAAATCTCGGAAGGGTATCATTTATGAAGCTGTTACTACCCAAAATGATTTGTACGTGAGAAGTGAAGTTGGAAAATTTGTGGCCAGCGAACCTTCAGCAGATACTACCGAGACCAATGATGTTATTTATAGTAAAAATGCCATTTTCACCTCCTGCGATGCAGATGTACCGCATTATGGTATCAGGAGTCAAAAACAAAAAGTAGTACCCAATAAAACCGTGGTGGTCGGACCTTCCAATCTGGAAATTGGTGGTGTCCCTACCCCACTCTACCTTCCTTTTGGATTTTTCCCCATCACCAGTAAAGCCAGAGCCGGATTGGTATTTCCAAAGGATTACGAATATGATCCCCGATACGGATTTGGATTGTCTCAGGTAGGATTTTTTACACCTTTGGGAGAGTATGCCAACTTGCAAATTACCGGTGATGTCTATTTTAAACAACGATGGGGACTCAACCTTTCCTCCTCCTATAA
>JAGQWW010000649.1 GCA_020436955.1 Saprospiraceae bacterium
TATTTACTGCTGTGGGCGCAAAGGGCGCTACGTTTGCTCATGGTTTACTGCTGCAAGGTTCCCGACCAAATACCTCTGTGTCCTGCATTATCTTCAAAAGTGCCGGTAAAGGTTTTGAAATCAGGTGAAAAATTAAAGGTTGCTCTACCAGGGGAACCTGCGTCGTAAGTAAATCGCAATACAGTTCCTGTTAAAGTCCCTTCAAAGTATCTACCTGATGTGCCCATTTTCCCAGTTACTTTTCCCGGGCCCAGATGGTCAAAGTAAACAGGGTGATTGGTATATTTTTTACAATAAGGCATGATCCTGTCACAACCAGAATGTTCGTGGACGCCAATGTAAAGCAGTGGCCCCTGCGGTGGTTGATACGGACTATTTCGCCATGGAGGAGGCTCAGATGAAGGCCAGAATACATAACTGTTGGTATTTGGTATTACCGGGCCGAGGTATACAAAATAGTACCACGGTTTGGCCCCATTAGGACCTGTAACCACTCTTTCCGTGCGTAAAACCCTGCGATATTGAACATGCATGCCTGGATTGGAAGGATCTGTTTCCAGGCTGTAACCAACAATCTGGACACCTTCCTTTACAGCTGCTTCCTTTTGTTCTTCTGTACAGAGGATGACAGCCTGTGCATAACTTTTCAAGCCGAAACCAAGTGCAAGACTGACAATAAAAACTGTCATTACATTT
>JAGQWW010000650.1 GCA_020436955.1 Saprospiraceae bacterium
AGCCAAATAGTTTACTTTCTCCATTTTCGGTTCGTTTGGTTCCATGGTAACATCAATCGTCCCACTTGTACAACATGTGTACAGCAGGCTAACCAGCAAAAGCAAATACAACTCCCCTTTCATTGGACCATTTATTTGGGAATGAGACAAAAATATTAGCGGGATGTTCATTTGGGAATGATTGAAGATGGAGGATGGAGGATGAAAGATGGAGGATGAAAGATGCCAATGGCCAACTGCTTTTAAGAGGCCATAAACTAATTTGGAACCATTTCTGCATTCATCCTGTTTATGTATCGAATGCACTGATGAGCCGTTTGGCGAAACTCATTTTTGAGTCTGCATTCAGCATAAGTTTGCAGCTTAGACTTACGTAAGGAAAGCTGTGTGGTAAGCCACTAAAGATTTACCACTAGCCCGGGGGAAGTACAGTATTCCGGGCTTTTTTTATTTACTGACGGGAGATTGGAGATTGGGGATATGAGGTATGAGGTATGAGGTAAATTACGGATTACGATTTACGGTTTACGGATCTTCTTGGGTAGTATTTTTTTTAAAATATAGCCAAAAGCCAATGGCCAATAGCAAATAGCTAATAGCTAATAGCTAATAGCTCCACCAAAAACTTTGAATTTCCCCAACCTTTCAGGTTTATTCAACTGTCTATTCTGGCAAAATTTAAAAAATGCGA
>JAGQWW010000651.1 GCA_020436955.1 Saprospiraceae bacterium
CCTTGGAGCACTTTTTATTTTCCTCTCTAAATTTTCCGTCACCTTCGCTACCAATGAATCCATGCCACCAATCCTGGGCGTCTGGTTTCCCAATATCATGTTCCTGGTAGTCGCGTTATGGCTGATGAGCAGGGCGCAGAAGTAGGATTGGAGGAATAGGTGAATAGGAAAAGTGGGTGAATGGGATTTGCTAAATTTTTAATGTAAGTCTATAACGACTCATCATCCTGAATTGTCACATTTTCTTTCGTTGCCTTCGACAAGCTCAGGCAACTAAAAATTCCGTAGATTTTTGAAAGCGAGAATGTTTAAGGAAAAAGTTCTTTCCCATCTTGTTCCCTGAGCTTGTCGAAGGGAACAAAGAGTAGGAGGATGGTTCTTTTTTAATGGATGCTAGTTCCTAAAAGCTAGCCTCTAGTCACTAGCAACCAGTGACTAGCATCCAGTGACCATTCCGTAAACCGTAATTCGTAAATCAAAACAGACTAACATACCCAAAATGGATCTTCCCGGAGCGGAAATCTATTGGATTGCCCTGTTGTCTTCCCAGTGCATAACTAAGTCCAAAAATTCCGGCGCGGGTTTCGAAAGTCAGACCGGCACCGAAACCGATGGGGTAGTCGGTATCATTTTTTTCGCTGGTTTTATTTTGTGTGATAGCGGCATCAAAAAACGTAAACAGGTAAC
>JAGQWW010000652.1 GCA_020436955.1 Saprospiraceae bacterium
ATAGGATTGCTGGCGACCGGTGTAGGATTGGTTCTTATCTTGTTATTGGCACTTTCTATCAGAAAAGGAAAGCGCGAATCTGATAAATTACTGCACAACATACTCCCTATGGAAGTGGCTGCTGAATTAAAATCCAAGGGAAAGGCGGTTTCCAAAAAATTTGACAACATCACTGTTTTGTTTACCGATTTCAAGGGATTCACCGCTATTGCGGAAAAACTGGAACCCCAGGAATTGGTAGATGATCTGAACATCTATTTTTCTGCCTTTGATGCTATTATGGAAAAGTATGGCGTGGAGAAAATCAAAACGATCGGCGATGCCTATATGGCCGTTTCGGGTCTGCCCAAAAGTGATCCAAAACATGCCGAAAATGTGCTAAAAGCCAGTTTGGAGATGGTTCAATTTATGAAAGAACGGAAGGAAAGAGTAGGGGAGGATACCTTTGAAATCCGAATAGGCATACACTCCGGTAATGTGATTGCCGGGATAGTTGGCACCCACAAATATGCCTATGACATTTGGGGAGATACAGTAAACACAGCAGCGAGGATGGAACAAAACAGTTTGCCGGGGAGAATCAATGTCTCGAATGTTAGCTACGAACACCTCAAACACACGGTTGAATTTACCTATCGGGGTGAGTTGCCTGCAAAGAACAAAGGAGCGCTTAA
>JAGQWW010000653.1 GCA_020436955.1 Saprospiraceae bacterium
TCCTATCCCTACCATAACAGTACCGATTGCACCGGTTTCTTTTTTAAGGGTTGCGGTTAAGGTGACGCCTAATGCTATGAGCACCATTCCAAAAATAAATAATCGACGGGTGTAGGAGGAGAGTTTGGTCATTTCTTGTTTGCTAAATATATTGTATTGATTTTTTTTAATATAGATGGTAATATAATACAATGTATAAACCTCGAAAACCGGATCTAATTAAATCTTATTCTACTATTACCATTTTAAAATTTTGACAATTTGATTTTAATATGCAAAAGCAATAATTGAGAAACATTGTATCTCTAATTAGGCAACTTTTGGAATTTTCATCCTGCGTAGCTTTGACGTTACTTTTGGCTTGACCCAAAAGTAACCAAAAAGTCAAGGCTGTATCCCTTTTGCAGCCCGCAACATCCTGCCCGCTTAATGGCATTCGAAAAACCTACAGGCCTCCAAACTCGCACTTTTTAGTTAGAATACCACTTGAGATGTTGGGTTACATAAGCATTAAATAGTGACAAAGATAGAGATTGCTCATACAAGGATTCCTGCTTAACGGTTTTTCGAATGCCATTAAGCTAAAAGGGATAAGGCCGGATAGTAAGTTGGTCCGGCTATAATATTGGCAAATTCGAATAATGTATCCCTATTTTAAATTTTCTTGT
>JAGQWW010000654.1 GCA_020436955.1 Saprospiraceae bacterium
GATCGGAGATCGGAGATGGGGGATCGGGGCGCCCCCCTTGAGGGGGGGAAGGGGGGTGACACGGCTAGGAGCTCGTATTTAGGATTAATAGATAAATGGGTAAATAGGTAAATGGAAAGATATACGCACTACGTTCCACGCTCTGCGCAATACGTCGCGGTTAAACATTGCTTGAAACAGAAAAACAGGATTGATGCAAAATATAAGCGTTTAATATTCAACAGGTTAAAGCGATAACATTAAATGGCGTTCGCGGTCGAGTCCGTTTCAGGAGACCCGCCTTAGACAGGTAAGAAAATCTTTAGAATCCTTAACTTAATGACATTGCTTGGAGGGGGGATTGGGGGGGACAGCCCAGGAGGCTGGATACTGGAAACTGGTCGCTAGATGCTGGTTGCTGGTAGAGAGGTATCAAAATAAATCAAACATCAAAAACCTAAACTCAAATATCAAAAATATGTCGCCCCCTGGAGGGGGTTGGGGGGTGAAGCGATATTTGATTCTTGATTTTTGACTCTTGAATGAGGATTGATGTATTTACTGGTTACAGTTTGCGAAATACGAGTGGCAAATGGCCAACAGCTAATAGCCAACAGCCGCCAAAGACCAAATAGAGTACATGAGTTAAGAATACATGAATTAAGATGGAAGATGGAAGATATTGTCG
>JAGQWW010000655.1 GCA_020436955.1 Saprospiraceae bacterium
ATGGCAGTCCAACCACTCAAAACCTTCCTGATTAAACTCCTGACCATATAAGCTCTCAGTTGAACTGTACAGAATATTAAGATCACGAAGTAGTTCCTGCATACCCCGATGCTCCGGTAAACGCAACAAATCCCAATCTAGTATATTATCACAATCCCACTCGCGCTCCTGCGCGAACTCGTTGCCCATGAATAAAAATTTCTTGCCCGGATACATCCACATATAAACATAAAGCAGCCGTAGATTGGCAAAGCGCTGGTAACGATCCCCCGGCATTCTGGCAAGTAACGAGCCCTTGCCATGGACGACTTCGTCATGAGACAAAGGCAACATGAAATTTTCGGTGAAGGCATACAACAACCCGAAGGTCAGCAAGTCGTGATGATGGCGGCGCAAAGCCGGATCGAACGAAAGATACTCCAAAATATCGTGCATCCAGCCCATATTCCATTTCATGCCGAACCCTAAACCACCCATCCAAGTCGGTCGAGTAACCAAAGGCCAGGCGGTAGACTCCTCGGCGATCATCAATACGCCTGGATGACGACGATGAATGACCTCGTTCAGTTCACGCAGAAAAGCAATCGCCTCCAAATTCTCATTGCCTCCAAACGGATTCGGAGCCCATTCACCCGATTCGCGGGCATAATCCAAATAGAGCAT
>JAGQWW010000656.1 GCA_020436955.1 Saprospiraceae bacterium
GGATAGTCATCTGATCTGCTTTGCGCAAGATGGATCGAATACGTACGTAAGCGTTTTGAACGTACGGTCCGGTTTGCCCTTGCAGATCCAACGATTCCTCAGGGTTAAAGACCATCCGCTTCTTGGCGTTTACCTTCAGGATAAAAAACTTCAGGGCTCCAAGTGCTATGTTGCGAATAATTTTTTCTTGTTCCTGGGGCGGTAAATCAACCAGTTCGCCTCTTTCCTCAGCGGCTTTGCGTGCTTCACCAAGAATTTCCGCCACGAGGTCATCGGCATCTACAACCGTTCCTTCCCGGCTTTTCATTTTTCCGGTAGGAAGGTCCACCATGCCATAAGCCAGGTGAAATAGCTGGTCTGCATAGGGTTCGCCCAACCGTTTTAATATCTCGAACAGAACTTTGAAGTGATATTCCTGTTCGTCGCCAACCACATATACCATACGGTCAAAATGATAATCCTGATAGCGATGCTGTGCCGTGCCGATATCTTGCGTCATGTAAACGGAAGTACCGTCTGAGCGCAACAGGATCTTTTTATCCATACCGGCGTCTTCCAGATCTATCCAGACGCTGCCATCGGAATTGCGGTAGAAAATGCCTTTTTCCAACCCCTGGTCGACCGATTCCTTACCCAGCAAATAGGTTTCAGACTCGT
>JAGQWW010000657.1 GCA_020436955.1 Saprospiraceae bacterium
AATACCAGTGGAGTACAAATAAATGATTTCGAATGGTTGTTTGATGACCCTACCAACCCTGGTGCATTTTCAGATGAAGCGAATCCTCAATATACCTTTCCAGATGAAGGTTTTTATGATGTAACGCTGTACCTGGGTAGTTCTTCTCTTTGTCAGGATACTATTGTAAAAACGATAGAAGTACAAGACCGAGAATTAAATCCGGATTTTACTTTTGATTATATCGATTGTTCTCCGGGTTCATTAAATGTTGATTTTAATCAGGCTTCATCAGCGACAGGTCATAATATAACCGGCTACAATTGGGTGTTTGGAAATAATATTGGTATTGCTTCGGGACCAAATCAACAAATCATTATTAACAACAGCCAGCAGTTGAATGTCAAATTAGAAGTTGTAACCGACCAAGGCTGTCGTGATTCTATCGATAAAAACCTTAATCTTTTTATAGTAGAACAGTATCCAAATGATATACAACAAATCTGTATAGGTGATACTGTTGGATTGAACCCTGGTTTTAATGGTAATTATACGTACCAGTGGTCACCGGCAATTTATTTGGATGATCCGAATTCACCGAATCCAAGATTTAGTGGCCCTCAATCACAATCCTATTCTGTGCAAATTACTGCAATCGGTGCAGATACTTGTGAG
>JAGQWW010000658.1 GCA_020436955.1 Saprospiraceae bacterium
GAGCCCGAGGATGTCCCAATGCTGGCGTCCGGGCACGTTGGCCGGGCGGTTGGGAAAGCGGTGCAGGACATCCAGCGAGAACCGGCTGCCGTCCCACTGGGCAAGCAACACGCGCCCATTGGACGCGCCCAAGTCGGCTGCGAGAAAATCGATGGTTGAGGTCATTACGCACTTGTCCGTTCGGCTGAACAACTTTGGTGAAACGTGATGCGTGAAGACGTGACGACTTGATGCGTGATTGGGGAGGATTGGGTGCGTGCAGCTCCGGGCGCATTGTCCCGCTCAGGTCGTCATCCAATCACGTTTCACGCATCACGCATCACGCATCACGCTTCACGTTTCACGCTTCACGTTTCACGCATCACGCTTCACGACGTTCTTAAACATACTCCGTCTCAATCCCCAACTCCTGCAACTGCGCGCGCGCGTCCGGCGCGAGTTCGTCGCCGGTGATGAGTTCGTCCACCTCTTCGGGCAGGAGCGAACTGGCCGTGTACGGCTGACCGAACTTGGACGTGTCGATGAGTGCCACCGTCCGTTGCGCAGCCATGGCCATGGCGCGTTTGAGTTGGGCCTCGCGCAGATCCGACTCCATCATGCCGTTGGCGAAGGTGAAGCCGCGGCAACTGAGAAAGGCCACGTCGATGTG
>JAGQWW010000065.1 GCA_020436955.1 Saprospiraceae bacterium
CTGCAGTTGTTGGCGTAACTATATCAATGGTCTGTGTTGTAGTAGTTGTACCACATTCATTTTCAGTGGATAGGGTAACAGTGTAAGTTCCATCCATAGTGTAAACATGGGTTGGATTTTCTTCACTGCTAGTAGAACCATCACCAAAATCCCAGGCGTAGGCATCTGCACCTGTTGAATTATTGGTAAAGTCAACATTTGCCTGGTCAACTGCTGCTGAAAAGGCTGGATTTGGCGTGGTTTGAACAGCAATATAATCTGTGAAGGTAACCGTGTCAGCACCTGCTGCATTGCTTACGATAAGTGTTACATCATAATTGCCAGGAGTATCGTATTCTACAACAGGATTTTCATCTGTTGAAGTCATCGGGTTACCACCTTCAAAGGTCCAATCGAATGATGTCACGTTGGTAGAACTAGTATTGGCATATGAAACGGTGAAAGGAGTACATCCCGCAGTTTCATTTACCATAAATGCAGCGGAAGGTGGTGTTACAATGGTAATGGTTTGAGTCATTACATCGTTTCCACAACCGTTGGTACCAGTCAAAGTAACTGTGTATACACCATCCTGTGCATAATTATGAACAGGGTTAACTTCCATACTGGAGTTGCCATCACCAAAATCCCATACGTAGGCATCAGCACCATTGGAATTATTGGTAAATACAACTTCGTCGAATGTAATATTAGCACTGAACCCTGTAGCAGGAATGTCACCGACAGTGATGTAACCAGTTCTGGTAATAACATCATTACCTGCAGTGTTAACAACGGTTAGGCTGACATCATAGGTGCCTGCTTGATCGAAGGTTACACTTGGATTTTGATCGGTTGAAGTCGCCGGGTTTCCACCACCGAAGGTCCATGACCATGCAGTAGTGTTAGCAGACGATTGGTCTGTAAAGTTTACAGTAAACGGCGTACAACCATCAGTGCTGCTTGCAATGAAGTCCGCTGTTGGTGGTGTTACTATAACTACATCTGCTGTAGAGGTGGTATTACCACAGATGTTAGAAGTTACCAGGGTGACGGTATAAACTCCATCTGCACCATACGTATGTACGGGATTTACTAAAGTACTCGAATTACCATCTCCAAAGTCCCAATTGTAGGCAGTACCTCCAGCTGAGCTATTATTGAATGTAACTTCTGTGAAGTTATTGATAGTTGTGTTAAATGCACTGGTCGGCACATCAAAAACTTGGATATAATCTTCCAACATCAATGTATCCCTTCCATTTTGATTGGCAACAATCAAAATGACATCATAAGTTCCCGTTGCTGTATAAGTAACAGTTGGATCCTCATCCATAGAACTAGCCGGTGACCCACCAGGGAAGGACCAGAAAATAGTATCTGTATTAAATGAGGATTGGTTTTCAAATTGAGCAACAAAGTCAACACAGCCTGCGGTATCGCTTACTGCAAAAGCAGCTACAGGTAGGGTAGTGATGGTTACCATTTTTGAAATGGTATCCCTTCCACATTCATTGAAGGTTATTTGTTTGACCTCATACGTTCCATCAACATCATATATGTGTACCGGATTTTCAATAATCGTATCAGAAGTATTGCCGTCACCATAATCCCAGAATAAACTATCCCATCCCACCGCTGTGTTGAACATAAAAGCTGTATCTACACTAGTCGCTGTGAAGAAATTGGCAGGGATAACATCTTTCACAATTACAACGGCAGGTAAAGAAAATGTATCCGCGTACAAAGAATTGTAAACAATTAAGGTTACATCAAAAATTCCTTGGTCCGGGTAAGTAATTATAGGATTTAAAGCTACTGATGAACTCGGAACTCCTCCGGGGAAACTCCATTGCACACCTGTTATGTTAGTTGAAGATTGATTCCTGAACTCTACATCCAAAGATGCACAACCATTATTATTGATGGCCCGGAAAGCCGCAAATGGTGGTGTTACAATAGTGATAACTGTAGTGTAGGTCTCTGTTCCGCAAGCATTAGTTGCTTCCAAAGTGACAAAATATACTCCATCTCTAATATAGGTGTGGAATGGATTCACTTGGGTACTCGTAGTTCCGTCGCCAAAATCCCAAATATAGGATGTAGCAAACACGCTAGTATTGGTAAATTGTACCTGATTTAGATTAACGTTGGAAGTAAATAAAGCAACGGGATCATTTTGGACAACAATATATCCAGGCAAGGTCAAAGTATTGGATCCATCTGCATTCGTCACTGTCAATGTAACCGGGAAGGTTCCTGGTGTATTGTAAGTAACAACCGGATTTTGTTGTGTTGAACTTGAAGGGGAACCACCCGGGAAAGTCCAGCTCCAGGACGTAGGGTTATTGGTACTTTGGTCAATAAAAGATACCACGTCACCTTGGCAAAGAGGATTGGTTCTATTAGATGAAAATGCTGCAACTGGTGGCAAGGATGGTGGTCCACAACTTGATAAACATCCACCCTGATTGATCCTGTTTTGAAGTAAACCATTGATTTGGCTCAGGGAATTGGCTGACCATGTGGTAGAGGTATTTACTGCCGGTGCCATGATGAAAGGAGATCCAGATGCATCATGTGTTGCACCACAGTTGTGCCCCATCTCATGTGCTTGCAAAACACGCAATAAGGCTGCATTCGAGGAAAAATCCTGACAAACATGGTAACGAGAACTGTTACAAAGACCACTCAACCAGGCAATACCGATAGTAGAACCCGCAAGGTTTCTATTGGTCCACAAACCTGCTACTGCATAATTGGAAGACCCAAATCCACCACCGTTTCCCCATCCTGTAAAAGAACTTAGAAGTGTACCAGCATCAGTTGAAGTAGTCCAAGGGTCACAAGTCGAACAGGAAGAAACCCAAGCTTGACCAGCAACTAGAATTAATTGATGGTTAAATTCATTATCATAATTAGTAGCAACGTTATTAAGCACACCGATAACATGACCGGTAGCACCTGCTGCACCATTATATTTTACATTCATGGACCAGTCAGCAGCAAGCCTTGCATTGATGATGTAACATCCCAATGTTCTTTCAGCTTCTTCCAATTGATCTTCATCTACCCAGCTTTCAAATAACTCTTCAGTTTCAATGGCACTACATGTTGCTCCTTCAACCGGAACAACATCTTTTTCATCGTAAACTATAAATAAGTCCTTTGGTGCTTCTGGGATGAAATACCAAACCGGTTCAATGAAAAATGTGGTGTTATCAGTTTCATATAATCCATAAATGATGACATCGTCAACGGTAAGTCTGACATTGCCACCCTTAGGAGAATACCCCATATAGGTGATAACATCGCCTTTTTCGATAATGGAAATCCCATCTTCGTTTTGTACCTTTGTGACAAAGTCCTCACTCCTTATCTCATTGGGTGTCATACTCACCGTCCAATCATACTGGTCTCCAAGTTTGAAATCGAAGGCAATATTAGTTCCAGACTTCTTAATAAAGGTCCTAAAATCCTTTTGGTCAATCTGGTAAACGTTAAAGGCGTTGAATTGTGACTTCAACCTAGCATCGTCTTGGTAGGTGTTAATGCTCGTTCCCGGAATCTCAGTAAGTTGTGCTTGGGTATTTATGGCAAATAAAGCCAAAAGACAAATACTGAGAATGTACCTAACGGGTAAAGGTCTCATATTCATTAAACTGTTTTAGAAATGATTAAATAACAAATTACCCCCTGAACGCAAGGGAGTTAAGTTTTTATAAAGGGTAAAATGGGTTTTAAGCCTGAGAAGAGGAAAGCGCAAAATTCGGTAATTTGAATGACACCACAAAAAATTTTGACAAAAGTTCGTGACATAGTAAAAAAGCATGCCCTTCATCTTTTTTACAAGACTATAATTTCAATCCCTTAAAAAGTAACATCATATGTTCTTTTTTAAAAGAAAATGCTACCCACTTTTAGTGTTTGCTGCAATATTGCTGACAATTTCCTCCTGTATTACCTACGAAGGACCTTCTACAACCGGATTTGGACCCTCCGAAGGTTGGGAAAAGGTAAACATCACATTTGAACGAGCGATATTAAACCTCCGGGGAAATGCCTTTTACCTAATGGCGATTACGGATAACCAATTTTTTAGAATTGGAAGTGAAAACGAAATTCTGGAAAAAAGGATTCTTGATGTCGAAAATGGGACCTATGGCAGACCTGAAATAGCAGATAATGTATTTTCCAGGATTACCAAAAACGACGATGGACAATACCAACTGGAATTCCATCTCACTAAAAACAGTGCTGAAATCGTAAAATTTATTGGTATCCAATTGACTGAAGTGCCCAACGAATTGGTTCAAATTGATTACCATGGAAGGAATATTGGCGCTTTCAATGGTGATGGTACCCGATTTATTTTACCCACGGTTACCTTTCCCAATTTTCATTATACCTTTTTCGTATTCGACATCCGGTTGGACCCGAGCACTTTTCATTTTGAAAAGGTTGAATTGGTTCAACGAATTGATGTTCCGGAATTAAGTTCTGAGTTTAATAATATTGGTACTATAAGAAATGTATCAGGAAACTTCTATATCGCTGCCAAGGACGGAGGATTCAAAATTGATAAAGATGGAAATTATGAAAGAGTCTCTGCGCACTGGATGAAAGACTATTTTTCGGTTGGAGGTAATCTTTTTGGAACTGCCTTTGAGGACCATTATTTTGAAACAAGCCTGGATGGTGGAAATTCCTGGGAGTTATACGATAAACCTTCGGCTTTGAAGGAGGTTACGGTAACAGGAGGAAAAATTTTTAGTCAATTTTTGCCGGGACATCAATTTGGTGTGAGCAATGATTCTCTTTTGGTTGTTACTCCTATTCAACTGGACGATGACTTTCCGGATGACAATAATTCCTACCAGGCTATTGATTATTTTTCAAACAACTTTTACTTATCTGTAGGAAAAGACCTTTATTTGTCACCGGAAATAACCGAGGAAAAATAACTTTCATAGGTCTTAATCTTGCATTATGGTGAAACATTGGTGGAAAATTTTAGGCGTTGCATTGTTGATATTTGCCTTTACCGCCGGGCTTTTAACACCAATTCGTCCCGGGATCAATGACATTCAACCTACAGCTGTTGTCGCCGGACAAACGGTTAGCCTGACCCTCACCGGATATAATACTGATTTTAACCAGGAACAAGCACCAAAAGTAATTCTCTGGAAAGATGGCGACCATATAATAAACGCTTTGGGTGTCAGTGTTTTGAATTCAAGACAAGTTCAAGCTACTTTCCAATTACCTACTGCTTTTCCTTTGGATGAAATAAACGAGCTCAAAGTTTCTACCAGTGATCCAGCGAATGGATTTATAACGGCTTTGCCCAGACTTAGAATTTCCGGAATGGAAAAGGGTGGGGAAGCAGCTGCTTCAGCCTGGACGGGCACGATAGAAAACACGGATTCCAAAGGTGGATTTACTTTTCCTTACCTTCCCAATATTTACGAGAGTGTACGCAATACCTTTTACCATGTAGCGCTTTGGTTCGCTATGTTTACCTTGTTTACATTGGGAGTAATCGCCAGTATCAGGTATTTACTCACAAGGAATGTGATGTTTGAACAAAGAGCAGTTAGTTATACCTCTGTAGGAATATTATTTGGGATACTAGGGCTGATTACCGGAGCCATATGGGCGCAGTATACCTGGAATAAAGCCTGGTCATGGGACATCAAGCAAACCATGACAGCGATTGTACTTTTAATTTATGGAGCTTACTTCGTACTTAGGATTTCTTTTGAGGATTCTGACCAGAAAGCGAGGATAAGTGCAGTGTACAATATTTTTGCGTTTGCATCCATCATACCATTATTATATGTCATTCCAAGAATAACGGAAAGTTTGCATCCGGGAGGCCAGGGAAATCCTGCTTTTAGCAGAGGTGATTTGGACAATAACGTTCGGATGATTTTTTATCCTGCCATAATCGGATGGATACTTTTGGGTCTTTGGATGGCGCAATTGAATTTTCGAATGATGAAAATCAAAGAGCGCTTGTTGGAAAATGAATATTAAATAATTTGGAATCATTAAAAAAAGATCCACATTTGCTCCGTCAATTAATCAGTGCAAATATGAATTCATTATTGCGACATTTTTTGATTCTTACTGCTATGTTAGTCTCTTCTGGTTTGTTTGCACAAAGTGGAGGTGAGGACTTTATGAGGAGTATGGGAAAAATGTATGTGGTAGTGGCAGTAATTGTCGCTATTTTTATTGGCATCGTTTTATTTTTAATCTTTTTAGACAAGAGACTAACCAAATTAGAAAACCAAATAAAGGAGAATGGAAAAGCACGATAAGTTTTATGGTAGTGTGCTCAATTTCTTTGAAAATGCTGCGCAGCACACTAACCTGCATCGCGGTATTCTAGAACAAATTAGGGCGTGTAATTCAGTTTACAGAATGCGTTTCCCTATTAAAGTAGGCAAAGACGTAAAGGTAATCGAAGCTTACAGGGTTCAACACAGTCACCACCGTCTGCCTACAAAGGGTGGTATCCGTTACAGCAACCATGTAAACCAGGAAGAAGTAATGGCATTGGCAACTTTGATGTCTTTCAAATGTGCCATTGTTGATGTACCATTTGGAGGTGCAAAAGGTGGTGTTAAGGTAAATCCATGGGAATACTCAGAGTATGAATTGGAAAAAATTACCCGTCGTTACACCACTGAGTTGGTAAAAAGAAACATGATAGGCCCATCTATCGACGTACCTGCTCCTGATTACGGAACCGGTGCAAGAGAAATGGCCTGGATTTACGATACTTACCGTGCATTCAATGAAAAAGAAATTGATGCAGCAGGTTGTGTTACCGGTAAACCTGTAAATCAGGGTGGTATCCGTGGTAGAACGGAAGCAACCGGACGTGGAGTTTTCTACGGTATCCGCGAAGCTTGTAACAACAAGGCGGATATGAAAAAATTGGGTCTTGAGCCGGGTATTGCTGGTAAGACCATGGTAGTGCAGGGTCTGGGTAATGTAGGTAGCTATACTGCATCTATTTGCCAGGAGGAAGGAGACGCCATCATCGTAGGTGTATCTGAGGTTGAAGGAGCAATCTACGATCCTAAAGGTATTGACATTCACAAATTGTTGGAATTCAGAAAAGAAACCGGTTCTATTATCAATTACCCGGGTGCTAAGAGTTTCCCGAAAGATGATAGAAAGACTGTTTTGGAATTCGAATGTGATATCCTGGTTCCAGCTGCACTTGAAAATCAAATTACTATTGATAACGCTGATAGAATTAAGGCGAAAATCATTGGTGAAGCTGCAAATGGTCCTATCACTTCAGAAGGTGAAGCTATCCTGTTGAAGAAAGGTAAGCTAATCATTCCTGACGTATTCTTGAACGCAGGTGGTGTTACGGTATCTTATTTCGAGTGGTTGAAAAACCTATCACACATCCGTTTTGGTAGAATGGATAAGCGTTTCAACCAAAATACCTATGACAACTTTGTTACATTGGTTGAAAATATGACCGGTAAGAAGGTTAATAACCTTGAAAGAGAATTCCTTACCAAAGGTGGTGATGAAATTGACATCGTTCGCTCAGGTTTGGAGGAGACCATGGTTACTTCTTACAATTACACAAGAGAGATTATGAGCAGAAAACGTAAAGTGACTGACCTAAGAACAGCTGCTTTCGTAAATGCTATTGAGAAAATAGGAAGCGATTATATGGCAATGGGTATCTTCCCATAAACCGTCTAGCTTCATTTTTTACCGCAGGATTGACCAATTTTGCTGTGGCCTGAATCAGGAGATATCAAGTTCTATTTTATTAAAATATAATTAGTTATATCTCTTTTCACCAACAGTACCTTTGGTCAATCCTTTTTTTATCCTTCCAAATAAAGACCAAAATAATTTGGATAAAACCTAGGTGTGGAAAATATTTGAAAAGTATTGCATCTAATTGTTTGCTTTTTATTTTTCGACTATCTATCTTTCGCACTTCAATTTTTTTGGATTTTTTTTCTAAAATAAAACGAGTATGTCTAACCTTAATGAGGTAGTGTCAGAAAAATTGGACAAAACCGACTTGAAAATTCTTCAGATACTTCAAGATAACAGCAAAATCACAAATCTTGATTTATCTAAAAAAATCGGTCTTTCTCCTGCACCAACCCTCGAGCGTGTTAAAAAGCTGGAACAATCCGGTATCATTGAATCCTATCACGCACAAGTAAATGCACAAGCAATTGGCCTAAATGTGAAGACATTTGTTTTGGTCTCATTGGCTTGGCAAAAAGAGAATGCACTTAACCACTTCCTGGATAAGATTAAGGCAATTGAAGAAATTACAGAGTGTTACATCATTACAGGTGAAGCAGACTTCCTTATGAAGATCGTATGTAAGGACATTCCTACCTACGAGAAACTATTGTTTAAAACACTCTCCCAGATAGAAGAGATCGAAAGGCTAAAAACCCTTATGACGCTTTCTACCGTAAAACAGTCAAAAGTGTTACCTTTCCGTTACGAATAACAAATTTGGAAATAATTTGTCTGAAGCCGCCTGGTAAATCTATCAGGCGGCTTCTCTTTGTTGAATCAATTGATAATGGCATCCTCCTCACTTCTCTGGCAAGTTAAGGCTCCTGATCAGGACCATGTTTCCTATATTTTTGGGACCATGCACCTTATGGGACCTGAATTTTATGGATACCTTCGGCTCCTTCAACCGTATTTACAACAAACAACCATTTTACTACTTGAAACGCCTCTTGAGGAAGGGCAAGGATTGGGCATGTCCGATTTGCAATTTTCAAACGGACTTTCTTTGGATCTCTTTTTTCGCCCCAATCAATTTGAAAAGATTAGGAAGTTCATTGCTAAAAAGTACAATATTGATATCAATAAAATGTTGCATTTCAAGCCATTGGCGCTCATCCAAATGTTGCAACAAGCAGAAAATAGCGGAAAAGGTTCGATTTTCCCGGAAATGATTTTGCATGAAATGGCATCTGAAGAAGGAATGCCAGTTGAAGGATTGGAAACAGTTGAATTTCAATTTGACCTGTTAACAAATACGGCCATCGAGGAGCAAATACGAAGCTTAAAGTCTTTTGTAAGAAATCCTGTTGCGCAGAAAAAACACCTTGCTAAATTGACACGCACTTATAAAAGTCAGGACTTTCCTGCGCTTCACAAAATGATACGCAAACAAAGTGGGGGCATCCGAAAAACTTATCTTTTTGACCGCAACAAAAGCATGGCGACCAATTTGGTAAAATACCTCAAAGAAGGATCTGTTTTTTGCGCTGTAGGTGCAGGACATCTATGGGGAGGAAAGGGAATGTTGCGCTTGGTGAAGCAAGCCGGATTTTCACTTGATCCTATACATTTGAATGCCTCGAATTGAAAATGGAGTGCACTACGTTAAAATATTTTAAAAACTTTAATTAAAATAGCACTTAGAAATTCGCATCTGATAAATATGCGTTTGTGACGTATGAATAAAGGCCTACGCCCAATCTTATTTTTAACTTTCCTAATTGCACTGCTAAGCAGCTGTAACGTAACCAAGTACCTTGCTGAAGAGGAAGAGTTATTGGTTAAAAATGAAATTAAATTTCCGGAAGGTGCGAAGATTGAGGAAAAGAAGGACCTGAAATACGAATTAACCACACTTTACAGACAACGACCCAATGACAAATGGCTTTTCTTTTTCAGGGTGCCTGCCTGGACTTATATCCGACTGGAAAATTCCATTCAGGATACCGCTTCAGAAAATTCAGTAGAACGTTCTCTTCGGAAATTATTTAGGAAAAGGGTTGCGGAACCACCTTCCGTTTTTAAGGAGGAATTGGCAGAAGCTACAGCTGCTAATATGCTTAACTTTTTGCGGAACAGAGGCTATTTCGATGCAAAAGTGGAATACTTCAAAGCCAATTCTTTTTCCATTGATGTACGCGATGGTATGTATTTCAATCCGGAAAAAGACCAGGATTTATTGGGGGTGCCGGAGAAGAAGATCAGTGTAACTTACTATGTAGAACCAAATGAAAGGTATTACATCGATTCGGTTAGGTTTTTCAGTAAGGATTCTGCAGTGCACCAGATTTTACAGGAGATTTCGGGGACTTCCTTCCTTAAGAAAGAAGAACCCCTTGATGGCCGACTCTACGATAAGGAAGTAG
>JAGQWW010000659.1 GCA_020436955.1 Saprospiraceae bacterium
TTTCTTTTCCTTCATTTCAACCTCTGTAGGAGCGCCAACATAAATTACGGCTACACCTCCGGCTAATTTTGCCAATCTTTCCTGAAGCTTTTCACGATCATAATCAGATGTTGTTGACTCAATCTGTTGTTTGATAGTTCCGATACGAACTTTAATATCATCCGATGTTCCTGCACCACCTATAATTGTGGTATTGTCTTTGTCAACGGTAATTTTTTCAGATGTACCGAGGTGTTCAATTTCTACATTTTCAAGTTTGTATCCTTGTTCTTCCGAAATAACGGTTCCTCCTGTCAAAATGGCAATATCTTCTAACATTGCTTTTCTACGGTCACCAAAGCCCGGAGCTTTAACGGCGACAATTTTAAGATTAGCTCTAAGGCGGTTAACGACTAATATACCTAAAGCCTGACTATCGATATCTTCTGCTATGATAAGGAGAGGACGTCCTGACTGCATGGTTTTTTCCAAAATAGGAACGATGTCCTGCATGTTGGAGATTTTCTTATCATGAATCAAGATATAAGGATTTTCGTATTCTACGGACATTTTTTCCTGATTGTTGATAAAGTATGCGGATAAGTATCCTCTATCGAATTGCATACCTTCTACGATATCCACATAAGTATCGGTACCTTTTGCTT
>JAGQWW010000660.1 GCA_020436955.1 Saprospiraceae bacterium
AGCCCCAAAAGCTAATTTTGTGGTTTTACCGGACAACAATGATTTACGTTTTACGATTTACGTGGGTTGGTGTGAACTTAATATTTTAACTTGAAATTGCTCAAAAGCCAAAAGCCAAAAGCCAAAAGCCAAAAGCCAAAAGCCAAAAGCCCACCTCATACCTCATACCTCATACTTCATACTTCATACCTCCTACCTCCTACCTCCTACCTCCTACCTCCTACCTCATACCTCAACCAAAATCCCCAGTATCTTATCATACAATTCCTGTGGGCGGAAAGGTTTGGCGAGGTAGGCATTCATGCCGGTTTCGATGCATTGGTCCGCCTCGTTTTTGGAAGCGTTAGCGGTAAGTGCGATGATGGGAATTGCATTGGTTTGTCGGATGACCCTGGTGGCTTCCAAACCATCCATGACAGGCATCTGGATATCCATAAGGACCAGATCGTAGGATTTCTTTTGGAGTTTTTCCAGGGCTATTTTACCATTGTCTGCAATGTCAACGGTAACCTGGTCGGACCAGGATGTCAATACCTTTCGAGTTGAAATCTGGTTGAGTAAATGGTCTTCTACCAGCAGAATTTGAAGGGGAGTTTCCGGTTTTTCGCCATTGATAAGTTTGGACTGAACCA
>JAGQWW010000661.1 GCA_020436955.1 Saprospiraceae bacterium
CTAATTTTGCCTGCGCCATGGGGCCAGATTGGAAGTGCAATCCTCTCAATACCCCATACGTAGATTTGGATTCGTTGTCTTGAACGAAATTAACATCCAATCCAGTCGCCTCCTTAAAAGTCTGGTGATTGAAAGCCTCCATGAAGTAACCTCGTTCGTCGGTGAAGACGCGAGGGGTTAAGAGGAGGACGGAGGGGATATGTAAACTTTTTACCTGCATATTAAAAGTGACGAAATACGGGTGACGGGCTTAGGTATTTATACTTTCCAAACTTCCATTTAAGAATTAAAACCACCTAAAGCCGTCCCCTTGAGGGGATTGAGGGGTGATTTTTGACTACACCAACTCTCCTTGTCACCCCCTAACCCCCTCAAGGGGGTGGCATGGTCTTTTTTGAAGGAAATGTTAGATATATTCAAAAAAATTGTATTAAACTCAAACAGGAACTAATCACTCGTCACCCGTACTTCGTCACTTAATAAGGTTTTTCATATACTCTCCATATCCACTCTTCGTCAATGGATTTGCCAGTTTTAGGAGTTGCTCATCATTGATATAGCCCATTCTCCAGGCGATTTCTTCGATGCAGGCGATTTTGATACCTTGTCTTTTCTCTATAACCCGCACAAAC
>JAGQWW010000662.1 GCA_020436955.1 Saprospiraceae bacterium
CGACGAAAGATTCATAATATGCACCATAATTGTTAATCGAATAAAACCTTTAATTATTGGAAAGTTATAAAAGCCAACAGCCAATGGCCAACAGCCAAAACATGGTTGAACCAACCCTGGAACGACGAAAGATCCATAATATGCACCATAATTGTTAATCGAATAAAACCTTTAAATATTGGAAAGTTGTAAAAGCCAACAGCTATCATATAACAGCTCGAATTAGTTCCTGATTGTCTGAAGGTTACGCTATTCGCCATTCGAAGTTCGCTATTCGTTTTTTAAAGGCCTCGTAAATCGTAAACCGTAAACCGTAAATTCCACAATTACCAGATGAAAAGCTCCTCCACCTGTTATTCTACTTGTAATATGGGAAATTCCCATCAAGGAACTAATGGCCAATGGCTATCATATGACAGCTCGAATAATTTCCTGATTGTCTGGAGGTTACGCTATTCGCTATTCGACGTTCGCTTTTCGTTTTTTAATGCCTCGTAAATCGTAAACCGTAATCCGTAAATTCCACAAATACCAGTTGAAAAGCTCCTCCACCTGTTATTCTAATTGTAATATGGGAAATTCCCATCAAGGAACTAATGGCCAATCACTATCATATGACAGCAGGACTAATT
>JAGQWW010000663.1 GCA_020436955.1 Saprospiraceae bacterium
GGTCAGATTGATGCCATGATGGCCAATGACCTGGAAGTAATTTCCTGTGGTGCCAATGTACCATTTGTAGATGATGGTGTTTTCTTTGGCCCAACAGCAGAATTTACAGATTCTAATGTGAGTCTGATTCCGGATTTTATTGCAAACTGTGGTATGGCAAGGGTTTTTGCCTATTTGATGGGCAATGACGTTGAAGTTACAGACGAAGCAATTTTCCAGGATGTGTCAACAACCATCGAAACAGCGCTTCAAAATGTATATGCGTTTAATCCTAAACCAACGAAAATTGGAGAGTCCGGATTAACGATTGCTTTGAAGAAATTAATGCAAAAAAATACCAATGAAGTTGCAGCCATGTAAAAATGTATTTGCTTTTTTATAACTTGTTGAGAAAAAAGTATTTACATTTATGGCTTTATTTTTATATTTTTAAAAGGAAAAGGCAAATTAGTACTATCCCAAAAACTGATTTCGCCATAACCTGCCCTAGAAAAACTTTGCAGATGAACATGAGAAAAATCCTACTTTTTACTGCAGTATGGCTATTTGTTTCTTTTCCAGGTTATGCTCAGGAAGAAGGCACAACACCGCCACCTTCCGATGAAGGAATGACCAACACTACGCCCAACAG
>JAGQWW010000664.1 GCA_020436955.1 Saprospiraceae bacterium
AAAACCATGGTAGCACTTTTAACCATGTTGATCGCCATCGACAACGGCTACCAGGCATGTTTGATGGCACCTACTGAAATACTTGCACAGCAACATTTTATTTCCATTACCGACTATTTGAAAGGAATGGACATTGAAGTTGCCTTTCTTTCGGGCAGTATTAAAGGAAAAAAGCGAAAAGAAATTCTTCAAAGACTGAAGGCTGGTGAGATCCATATTTTGATAGGTACCCATGTTTTGATTGAGCCCATCGTAGAATACAAAAACCTGGGACTGGCTGTTACAGATGAACAACATCGATTTGGAGTGGAACAAAGAGCAAAGCTTTGGAAGAAGAGTCATCCATGCCCTCCCCACGTATTAGTAATGTCGGCAACACCAATTCCACGTACACTTGCGATGACACTATATGGGGATTTGGATGTATCTGTTATTGATGAATTACCTCCTGGCAGAAAACCAATCGAGACCATCCACCGAACCGAAAGTTACCGTTTGAGGGTATTGGGTTTTATGAAAGAACAGATGGCTATTGGGAGGCAGATTTACGTTGTTTTTCCATTGATAGAAGAATCCGAAGCAGTGGATTTGGCTAATTTGATGACCGGCTATGAAGTTTTGCAA
>JAGQWW010000665.1 GCA_020436955.1 Saprospiraceae bacterium
TTACGGTAAGTCGTATCATACGTAACGTTTTCACCTCCTTCCGGGTCATCCGGATCACCGATTACTTTTACAAGGGCAAACTGACCGTTTCTCAATACTTCTACAAGTGTATCAAAGTTTGGAGCGAACTCTCCGGTAATACCTCTGTAATGTTCCTGTAGTGTACGGATTTTACGCAATTTATCGATAACTGCTTTTTCCCTTTTATCCTTCTCATCCATAAACTTAATTGGCTCACGAATGGAACCAACAAGTGTGTAAGCGAGGAAACCGATAATTAAGACAATGACAATGTTTACGACTATTCGCATGGTTTTGATTTGTTTTGACGCAATAATACAATTTTATATTAAAAAGCCGACCTGCAATTTTAATTCTTTATTCTGATTTCAAAAAATTTGATATTCAAAAAAGACTGACTTAAAATTGACTAGAAGGCAGATTACCTTACATTCGCTTTTTATTTACAAGCAGAATACCCCAAGGATTCAATTTTTCTTTTACTTTGTAACCTTTGACAGATGCAAATCACAAAAAAAAGGTTGGGTGATTCATTGCATTTTTAAGTAATTCATCAAATTAAGTATGGAGGTATTACAGGTTGAATATGTGGGGA
>JAGQWW010000666.1 GCA_020436955.1 Saprospiraceae bacterium
GGAATTAAAAGGCTTGGAGATGTAGTCATCCGCTCCGATCTTAAATCCCTGCAGCACATCATCCTTCATGGTTTTGGCAGTGAGGAAGATGATCGGCATGGCCTGGTCCTGTTCGCGGATCTCCTTGGCGAGGGTGAAGCCATCTTTTCTGGGCATCATCACGTCGAAGATGCAAAGATCGAATTCCCCTTTTTTATAGCTTTCCAGTCCCTGCACCCCGTCGGTAGCGAGGGTGACGTCATAGTCGTGCATTTCCAGATAAGACCTTAGGACATCTCCAAAATTCTGATCATCTTCTACCAGGAGGATTCTGTTATTTGCCATAATCTGTTGGTTGTTTTCTTTCACTGGAGTTATTGCTTAAACGGGAAGAACAGGATAAAGCTGCTGCCCTTTCCCAATTCACTTTTGACATCGATCTGCCCTTTATGGGCGGTAATCATGGCCTTGACGTAACTCAGGCCCAGGCCGAAGCCTTTTACATCGTGCAGGTTGCCGGTATGCACGCGGTAGAATTTATCGAAGATATGTTTGCGTTGTTCTTTGTTCATGCCGATTCCCTGGTCGGAAACAGTAACTTCCACGCCGTTGGGTATATTGCGCGTA
>JAGQWW010000667.1 GCA_020436955.1 Saprospiraceae bacterium
TTTTTATCAGCCAAAATATCGCCTCCGCTCTGCTTACCTACCTTGGAACTGTCTCCAAAAACATCCAGGTAATCATCACGCAACTGGAACGCAATTCCAAGCTGTTCTCCAAAGCGGTATAGCTTCTCCGCATCTGCAGTTTCCGCACCCCCGACCAATGCCCCGATCTCCAGTGATGCCGCCAAAAGGACGGAAGTCTTGAGTCGGATCATTTCGATGTATTCGTCAACGCTAACATTCTGGCGTTGCTCAAAATCCATATCCATTTGCTGGCCTTCACACACTTCAAGAGCTGTCTTGCTGAAAAGTTCCAGAACCTTCGGCATGACAGCAGAAGGTGATTGGGCGATGAGCTGATAAGCCTGAACCAGCATCGCATCGCCAGAAAGAATGGCAGCATTGATATCCCACTTCACATGGACTGTTTCACTTCCACGACGCAATGGCGCCTTGTCCATGATGTCATCGTGCATGAGTGTGAAGTTGTGGAAGACCTCTATACCAAGAGCCGGTTTCAGGGCTTGTTCTGCCGGAGCTCCAAAAACGCGGGCTGCAAGAATGGTGAGTGCGGGACGCATTCGCTTACCTCCCAATGAAAGGATAT
>JAGQWW010000668.1 GCA_020436955.1 Saprospiraceae bacterium
AATACCTAAGAATTGGAAAAGAAATAACTGACAAAAAATAATTAGCCAAAAAAATGCCCTCAAAGTACCAGCCCCTATTTCCATACACCCTCCATAATTCTTCAAAGCAACTTTTAAGCGACCTTTTGGCCGAATATTGATGAGAAGTTTGGAAAAGGGAATTCAAAAGGAAAGCTATCAATAGCCAATCACTATCATATAACAGCTTGAATAAGATCCTGGATGGGAATTTCCCGTGTTACAAGTGGAATAACAGGTTGAGGAGCTTTTTATCTGGCATTTGTTGAATTTACGGTTTACGGTTTACGATTTACGTGGCCTTTAAAAACGAAAAGCGAACGCCGAACACCGAAAAGCGAAACCAACAGATTTTCAATGAATCATCCGAACTGTTATATAATAGCAATTGATTTCATTGAAGGTATAGAAACCTGTATGACATCGTATATTTGTACTATCGTGATCTTAAATCCTGACTTTTGAAATTTTGGCCGTTTTTTTATTAAAAAATAAGCCCTAACTTTTAACAGGATTTCCAAAGAAATAAATCACTTGATTATGAAAAAATTACTGCTACTTCCTGTTTTGTTGTTTTC
>JAGQWW010000066.1 GCA_020436955.1 Saprospiraceae bacterium
GGTAATAATACTTTGATAAATTAAATTCATACCTCATACCTCATACCTCATACCTCACCTACCAATAAATCGGATACCCCCTGATCTCACCTTTCGAATTAAATTCAAGTGTGGGAGAAGGGATTTTTATCCAATTCAATGTTTTAAAAAGGGTATTTAGCCATTTTTTTCTGGTTTTGATTTGGCTCAGGTCAATATCCAAACTTAGCATATAGCGTCGGTACCTTGGATAATCAGTTGATGAAAGAACAAAAGTAGCTCCATCGTCTGTGGTCCATTGGTTGCCAAATCCACCGAACAGGTTGCCACCTCCATAGCCTACTGCAAGGTTGAGCCATTTTGGAAAAGAACTTTTCTCTCGTTCAGGTAAGAACGACCAAATATTGAAGGAGGCCCAATTGGTTTGAGCATTGTAGTCTTTTAATAACAGCTCTGCAAAACTGGTCCCATACAAGTTTTGAACTCTTTCGGATATGCTCATGGTTTGGGTTGCATCTTGAGATGTTAAGGTGGGAAAAGCGCCATAGTCAACAGCATGACTGGAGACTTTCATTTTTATCCTTTGTTCTTGCCATGCCAGTTCCTGACCCATAAACAATAAGGTGCCAGCAGTATTGAAGGCGAGGTCACCCATGCTGAACCCCCATTTTTCAGAAAATCCATCCATTACCTCTACGGTTAGTTGTAACCCGGTACCTACCAATGCACCAGTCCACATGGCCTTCTTACGGTTCATTCCGGTCCAAAGCGCACCTTCAAAACAGTAATTAGCATAGATGTAAGAAGTAAAAAAATGACCTGCTTTATCTACCTGTTTCCATTCCTCCCAATCATTGAAGAAGTGGAATTTCCCTATGGGGTAATTTTTATACCATTCGTTCCATAACCCAATAGAGGCGCTGCCATAAATTACAGTTCCAATGCCGGCTATGGTATAAAAACGCCTGGGATGAAAGGTGTCTGCTTTTTCAAAAAAAGAAAGCGTTGGGGTTTTATCTTGCCCAATAGCTGTTTGAAATACTAAGCAGGAAAAAAGCAATAAGAAAAGCGGTTTTAATTTGGGGTTTTGCATTTGCAAAAATTAATAGGAAAAGATTTTTAGAATCTCCGGAAATACAATCACCAAACCTATAAAAATTACCTGGATGATTACAAATGGAACTATGCCTTTGTAAATATCTCTGGTAGTAACCCCAGGTGGTGCAACACCTTTCAGGTAAAATAGAGAAAATCCAAAAGGCGGAGTCAGAAACGATGTTTGTAAATTCAAGGCAATCAATATCCCTACCCAAACCAGGTCTATTCCCATGTTGGCAAATATGGGGGCTACGACAGGAACGATGATAAATATGATTTCAATAAAGTCGATAAAAAAGCCTGCAATGAATATTACGACCATCACCAAAGCCAAAAACAAATAAGGGGACAGATTGGAATGCACGATGACTTCAGTCAAAAACCTGTCACCTCCCATGCCTCTAAATACAAGTGAGAAAGTGGTTGCCCCTAATAAGATCAAGAAAACCATACTGGTCAGTAAAGTAGTTTCCTTCATCACTTCTTTCAAAATGCGTAAACTGAATTTACCTTGCGTTAGGGTTAGGATAGTAGCTCCAAATGCTCCGATCGCAGCTGCTTCGGTAGGTGATGCAATACCTTTAAAAATAGAACCCAAAACGGCTAAAATCAATAGAAAGGGTAAAACAAAAGCCTTTAAGGTTTGCCATCCAAGATTAGCATTTACACCTTCTTTCCCTTGTTGGTTTGCGTGGATAGGGACCGCTTCAGGCTTAATGATGGCAATGCCAATGATGTAAAGAATATACAAAAGGACTAGTATAATGCCCGGACCTAAGGCAGCAGAAAACAAGGCTCCAACATCTACGACCTGATTGCCTGAATAATTGCTCAGCGTGTCAGCCAATAAAACCAACACAATGGAAGGTGGAATGATTTGTCCGAGCGTGCCGGATGCTGCAATGGTCCCGGTTGCTAAGCTATTTGAGTACCCATTTTTCAACATAATCGGTAGACTTATGAGTCCCATCGTCACAACCGTAGCGCCAACTATACCGGTTGAAGCAGCGAGTAAAGCGCCTACAATCACCACTGAAATAGCCAGGCCTCCTCTAAACCTTCCAAACAGTCGGGCCATTGTCGAGAGCATGGATTCAGCCAATCCTGACTTTTCCAACATGATGCCCATGTAAATAAACAGCGGTACCGCAATAAGGACCACATTTTCCATGATACCCTTAAATCGTAAGGGTAACAGGTCAAAAAACTCTGGACCCAGAAAGATGGAACCAAATAGAATTGATAATCCGCCCAGGGTTAATGCCACCGGGTAACCACTAAGGATCAGGATGAATATCAAGCCGAATAAAACCAACGCCAGCCACTCCATACTTTATTCGTTTATCGGTTGATGTGATTTGTTGCTAAGGATAAGTACTGATTTTAATATTTGCGCTATGCCCTGCAACAATAATAATATGAAACCTACAGTGATGGCTCCTTTAATCAAAAATCTATATGGTAAGCCTCCCGGGTTAGGTGAACCTTCGTTTTGCATAAAGGAGTTGGAAGCGTAATCAAAGGAAGTATAAATAACCACCCAAGTCCAGGGCAGTAAAAACAAAAGACCACCCAATAGGTCAATAAGCGCCTTTTTCTTTTCCGGCTGATTATTGTACCATATATCTACCCTTACATGCCTATCCTCCTTGAGTGTATAAGCAGCTCCGAATAAAAAGATTAGTGCATAAAGGTGCCATTCCATTTCTGTCACCCACACCTTGGTGTAGTTAAAGAAATATCTGGTTAGGACATCATAGGTGAAGAGTAAAACAAGGATGCTGGTTATCCAACCGGCAATTACCCCTATTTTTGAATTTATTAAATCAATGAATCGTATTATTCGGTTCATTTTTATTTACTCTGGTAAGTAATGGATGTGGTTATTATTTTCCAGGCATCTGATAAATTGGCAGAATCTCTTGTCGCTGAACCAGCAGAAGGTAAGGTTACTTCTGCGACAACCTTAAAAGCCCCAGGTTCATTTGAAAGGGCATCAGATAGATCGATTTCACCTTTGAATTCTGTAATTCGTAAACGTGTAGAGTCTTGTGTATATGATTGAAAGTAAGGGACATTTTTTTCAAAGAAAAATCCGTAATCTACGTAAGCTCTATAAGTTGGACCTACAACAACAATTGAATCCCTTAAAAAGGAAACAACAATAGAAACCTTCTGGTCGACACAAACATTTGAATATTCAATTGTTTCATATCGATAAATTAAATCACCATTTTCCATTAATACATCATCTGGACGATCAGGTTCTCCGTTATTGGAGAAGTTCCAGAAAGATGGACTATCAAATGTTTCAAAACAGGTATTCTCATCTTCGAAAAAGGAGTCACAGGAAAGTATGAATAAAGCTGCAAGGGTAAGGGTCAGGTGCCATTTCATAATGGTAATTTATTTCTAAGGTAAGAAATAATAAAAAAAGGGAAGCTATGCATAGCTTCCCTTTTTTATATCAACATCAGGATCTTTATTCCTTTCCTTTGAAATAAGACTTAAGGATTTCGCCGTTTTGAACAGACTCAAGGCGCTTTTTAAATTCCTGAGAAGTTGTCAAATCATTATTTCTAGCGTAAATCTCTTTCAAGGCAATCAGTGTGTTGATGTCGTTTGGATTCATCTTTTCACTGCGCTTGAAATAAGGAAGAGATTTTTCAAAAAGTGCTTTTGATTCTTTGTCCAACTTGTCGTACATCGCCATGTCTTCTTTAGACATACCCAATTTGCTCATTTTCTGAACCAACAATACACCTTCATTGAAATATACTGAACCGATACTGTATACTGCATCAAACATTTCAGGATCGATAGCGATAGCTTGTTCGAAGTAAGAAATAGACTTTGCTTCATATTCTTTTGCCATTTCAGCATTACCTGCTTCAGATTCCTGCTGCATTAGGTTCATATAAACATTACCAAGTGCTGAGTATACAGATGGGTTGTCTGGCTCTGCTTCAATTGCTTTTTTCAAGCTTGCTTCAAGCGCATCAAATTTCTCCTGCTGGATGAAATAGTTGATCTCTGCGAACAAAATTTCAGAGTTGTCAGGATATTTTTTGCGACCTTCTGCCAAAACCTCAGCTGCTTTAGGATCATTTTTGGCTGTCAAAACTTTGAAGTAATTAGAATACACTTCAGGCATGTCTACCTTCTCATTATATAGGTTGCCAAAAATTTCAGCGGCTCTGTCGGTGTCACCGGCAATATTTGCAGTGATACCAACTAAGTATTTTTGCTGGTTCAATGTGCCTTCGCCTTCAAATACATCTTTTTGCTCATTGGCAACAAGAATGTTTCTGGCTTCCAGCATCGCATCCAACAACGGATAAGCACCTGCATAATCCTGAGCATTCAATTTAGAATTGGAGTACAGATTAAGGTAGGTAACTGTTTCTCTTAATGTTTTTAGCGTACCTTTTGATTGCCATTTTTTTTCAGCCAGGGTCATAGCCTTTTTAAATGACTCTAACGCTTTTACCGGCGCAGTGAAATCTTTGTAAGTGAACGTTTCTCCCCTCAAATCAGCAAGCGCTCTCGCACTTTCTTCATTTTGGGCTGCTGCGTTATAAATTTCACCTCTTTGTTGCCAAACTTCGTAATCATTGGCCATTGCAGGATCCGCAACTGCTTTCTCTATATGCTCAATTGCTTCTTTAAGTTTATCCTGATTGTTTCCCGGATCCAAATTAAAACTGGAAATGGCTTTACCTGCATCTCTCAATTCTTTTTTTCCGTCCTGTGCGTTCACAGATGCTGAGATAAGAACCAGAGACAAAATTCCGAGCATCAATTTTTTCATGGTAAATTCTATATTTTATTGTTATCAAATTCAACATTAAGACGAAGGTAACCGCCTTAATATTCCGAACTATTTGTTAAAGAAATAATTTCAATTGTTAATCCTTGTTAAATTATTCGTCATCAGCTGCATCTCCATCATTTTCTTCTGATGGTGCTGCAGTATCGTTATCCCCTTCTTCTCCACCTTCTGCTACGATTGTATCATCCAATTCTTCTTCTTCAGATTCAGCTAATACTGCAACGTCAGCAATTTCATCATTGTCACCTAAGCGGATAACCCTGACACCTTGCGTAGCTCTACCCATTACACGGATATCAGCAACTTTCATTCGGATGATGATTCCGTTTTTGGTGGTAATCATAAGGTCGTTTTCATCAACAACTCCTTTTATAGATACTACCTGGCCGGTTTTAGCAGTGATTTCCATGGTTTTAACACCCTTACCACCACGATTGGTTTTTCTATACTCTTCGTAAAGGGTACGTTTTCCATTTCCTTTTTCGGAAATTACCATGATGGTTGATTGTTCTTCTTCTGGATTTACTACTACCAAACCGACTACATTGTCATTATCATCATTGAGGGTAATACCTCTAACCCCTGCCGCAGTACGACCCATAGGTCTCACTTTCTCTTCATCAAATCGGATAGCATTTCCGCTACTGGATGCAATAAAGATTTCACTGGTGCCTTTGGTTAATTTAGCTTCAAATAACTGGTCACCTTCATTAATGGTGATCGCCTGGATTCCTCCCGCTCTAGGTCTGGAATATGCTTCCACTGCGGTCTTTTTCACCACACCTTTCTTTGTACAGAAAAGAATGAAGTGATTTTCCAGGAATTCTTCATCGTTCAGATCATCTATCTTAATGTAAGCCTTGATGCGATCATCCTTAGGAATGGCTAACAAGTTTTGGATAACCCTTCCGGATGAAGTCTTTGAAGCTTCAGGTATTTCATACACCCTCATCCAATGCACCTTACCACTTTCAGTGAAAAGTAACAGGTAATCGTGGTTAGAGGCTACAAACATATGTTCTACCCAATCCTCATTTCTGGTTTTTGCACCTATGGAACCTCTACCACCTCTACTTTGGGTGCGGTATTCAGCAACCTGGGTACGCTTGATATATCCAAGGTGAGAGATAGAAATAACCACCTCATCATCAGGAATCATATCTTCTATATTGATTTCCACTTCCTGGAATTCAATTTGAGTTCTACGTGCATCACCATATTTGTCAACTATTTCAGCCAACTCATCTTTGATAATGCTTCTTTGGCGCTCCTCGCTACCTAAAATGTCGCGATAATCAGCAATAGCAATTTGCAAATCTTCGTACTCGCTCTTGATTTTATCGCGTTCAAGACCGGTCAATCTTTGCAAACGCAACTCCAGGATTGCCTTTGCCTGAATCTCTGTTAGCACATAACCTTCCAGTGGCTTCTGATCATCCATTTGGGAATCGATCAAAGGTCTGAACTTGTCCCAGAATTTATTCAGGTCATCAATAAAGGCACCTTTCATCAGACCTTCTTTCGCTTCATCCGGTGTAGCAGATTTACGAATCAAGTCTACTACCTGGTCGATATAGTCCAAGGCAGCTAAAAGACCAATTAAAAGGTGTGCTCTTTCCAGTGCTTTCCTCAAATCATAGGCAGTCCTTCTTTGGATTACCTCGAGGCGGAATTTGATGAACTCATCAATGATTTCCAATAAACCTAAGGTCCTTGGACGACCATTCACCAAAGCAACGTTATTAACCCCGTAAGAGGTTTGAAGAGGCGTGTACTTATATAAATGGCTCTATACCACGCTCGCCATGGCATCGCGTTTCACCTCTACTACAATACGAACCCCGTTTCTATCAGACTCATCACGAACATCAGAAATACCTTCAATTTTCTTTTCATTGACCAGGTCTGCAATTTTAACCATCAACATGGCTTTGTTAACCTGGAAAGGTATTTCAGTTACGATGATGGTCTCCTTGCCGTTTGCTTCCGTTTCGATTTCTGCTTTACCACGAACCACAACTCGTCCTCGACCAGTTTCAAACGCCTCTTTCACCCCTGACATTCCATAAATAATACCACCGGTAGGGAAATCCGGAGCTTTTACATGCTCCATAAGTTCAGTTGTGGTAATAGCAGGATTGTCAATAAAAGCCATGATTCCGTTACATACCTCGGTGAGGTTGTGCGGAAGCATGTTGGTCGCCATACCTACGGCGATACCCGAAGCACCATTAACCAAAAGGTTGGGCAATTTGGTTGGTAAAACAGTAGGTTCTTTTAGGGAGTCGTCAAAGTTCAATTGAAAATCGACAGTATCCTTATTAATATCAGCTAAAAGTTCTTCTGCTATTTTTGTTAACCTTGCTTCCGTATAACGCATTGCCGCAGGGCTATCACCGTCCATTGAGCCGAAGTTACCTTGTCCATCCACTAAAGGATATCGAAGGGACCAGTCCTGGGCCATACGCACCATGGTGTCATAAACAGATGAGTCACCATGTGGGTGATACTTACCTAACACCTCTCCTACTATCCTTGCAGACTTCTTATGGGATTTACCAAAAGTAAGGCCCATGTCATGCATTCCGTACAAAACTCTCCGGTGAACCGGTTTCAACCCATCTCTTACATCTGGAAGTGCACGAGCCACAATTACCGACATCGAATAATCGATGTAGGCAGATTTCATTTCTTCCTCTATGTTAATGGGGATTATTCTAGAATCCGACATGCAATATTTATTGGTTATTAGAATTCAAAAAGCTGTTTTCAACACCCTTTTGATTGACCCGCAAATTTAGAAAAAACCAATGGGGATTTATGTACGAAATGGGTGCGGAGTTTTCCACATTTGACAATTTTTTGATAAGTATGCCTGATTTAGAAAATAATAAATTCAAAGGGGTACTATGTCTTTGTAAAATAATCAAAATTGTACCTTTGCGCCGCTTTTGGATTTTGACGCCCTTTCATAGTTGAAAGGTGGTAGTTGGTCCAAACTTATTTATAGCTGATCAATCATTCATAATATTTGCTTCCTTTAAAGGAATAATAGAAATAAATACATGGATCGTAATACAGTAATTGGGGTAACACTCATCTTGGGGATTCTGCTGGTATGGCAATATTTTTCTGCTCCTTCTGCCGAAACTATTGAAGCGGAAAGAAGAATTCAGGATTCCATCGCAAGAGTTGAGTTTGTAGCGGATAGCTTGAATCAGGTTGCCATGAATGCCGACAAGGCCATGGATAGCGATACAACTGCTGCAAATGAGCAAGATTCTATCCTAACGCAAAAGCTTAGTGGCCAGTTTGGACCATTTGCCGCTGCAGCAAAAGGAGTTGAACATACTTACAAGTTGGAAAACGACTTAATGACCGTTGAGATTTCCAACAAAGGGGGCCGTATTAAGTCGGTAACCTTAAAAGAGCATTTTAAAGTTTTGGAAGATGAGGCAGGAAATCAGACTAAGGTGCCTTTAAAATTGCTTGAGGATAACAAAAACGAGTTTTCCTACACTATTCCGGTAGGTGGAGCTGCAGGCGGATTAGTCAAGACAGAGGACCTTTATTTTGAAGCAGAGCAGCAAGCAAATACCCTGGTCCTGAAAGCAAACGCCGGACCCGGACAATTTTTTGAGCAAAAATATAGCCTTGCAGATGGCAATTACCTTTTGGATTATGACATCCGGATGAAAGGTTTTGGCAATGAAACGGATAATACCAAAATAAAACTGCATTGGAAAAATTACCTTGATAAGCTGGAAATCAATTCCCAGTACGAAATGCGGTATAGTTCTGTCTACTATAAAGAGATTGAAAAGGACCCTGATTATTGTTCATGTACCGCTGATGATGAAGAATTAATCGAAAAGAGTCTGAAGTGGACTTCACACAGCAACCAGTTTTTCAACTCTACCCTGCTAGCAGACAAAAGTTTTGATAGTGGAGATTTTGAAACTGTAATGCTTGGTGAAGATGATGAAGACCTGAAGTTGTTGGAATCAAATCTGGTACTTGGACTGGAAGGCTCCAATCCATTTGAAATGTCCATGTATGTTGGACCAAATGAGTTTGAACGATTGAGAGCTATTGGATACGATGCGGAAGATATTGTTCCATTTGGTTGGTCTATTTTCGGAAC
Source organism: Saprospiraceae bacterium (assembly GCA_020436955.1). GTDB lineage: Bacteria > Bacteroidota > Bacteroidia > Chitinophagales > Saprospiraceae > JAGQWW01. The sequence continues at coordinate 9,054 of JAGQWW010000066.1, forward strand.
TATCAACAGATGGATAATACGTCCAATTTTTAGTTTCTTGTCTCAATTTGTAGGTTCTGCTGGTATAGTAATTCTATTATTGACCTTTATTGTTAAAGGTGCGCTATATCCTCTGACCTATCGAATGATTTATTCTCAATCCAAAATGGCTGCGTTGAAGCCTGAATTGGCAAAATTGAAGGATAAGTACAAAGATGATAGTCAGCAGGTGCAGGTAGAGACCATGAAAATGTACCGCGAATTTGGTGTGAATCCGCTTGGAGGTTGTTTGCCGGTCGTGTTGCAGATGCCGATATGGTTTGCATTATATCGCTTCTTCCCGGCCTCTATTGAGTTTAGACAAGTGAGTTTCCTTTGGGCTACGGATTTATCTTCTTACGATGTTTTTGCCCGTTTGCCTTTCGAAATCCCATTTTATGGTACGCACGTATCTATGTTCACCTTGATTTGGGTAGTAACGACCATTATCTATACCTATTACAATTCAAAGTTGATGGATTACTCTGCTAATCCAATGATGAAATACATGCAGTTTGCTATGCCTGTGTTCTTCATTTTCTTTTTCAACAACTTTGCATCAGGTTTGACAGCTTATTTGGCATTTTCAAACATCTTGAATATCGCCCAGACACTTATAACTAAGAATGTAATTATCGATCAGGATAAAATTCTGGCAGAGCTACATAAAAATAAAGCTAAGCCTAAGAAGAAAAGTGCTTTCCAGGAAAGGTTGGAAGCAGCTATGCGCGAACAACAGAAAATTCAGGCCGACAAGAAGAAGAAATAGGAGTGGGATTTTTGGGATTGGGGGATTAAAGGATTTTGTGCTGCGCACTTTTTTTCCTTCGGAAAATGGATTTTTTATTTGCTTCGCAATTTTTTGGAAGGGTTGGGTGGTCTTGTTGGCCGTTCAACCCTTCTTGATTTTGTTAAGTTTCTCATTTATTGCAAGTGTCTTCCACGTTCATTAAAGACCAGAAACCATTACAAGTTATAAACTCTACTTAT
>JAGQWW010000669.1 GCA_020436955.1 Saprospiraceae bacterium
TGAGCATTGAGGAAGGTATTTTCAATGATGATTTTCAGGATATTATCATCAGGGTAGGGGAGAAAGGAGCAGATAGTAAAACCGTAAAGGACGTACTCATCTATGACCAAACAGCAGCTGCTGAAGACAGACTTACCCAGATAGTTGCCAGAGAAGGCAAAATGTATACCTCAGATGATGGGAAGTATTTTGTAATGGACCTTTATGATGGCAATCAATACCATGAAATAAAGCCGACTTTTAAAAATGGCAGACAAAATTACCCTTTTGTAAGAACCTCTTTTAAAGAGTGGACCAAAGTTTTTGACCTGGGGGCTTTTGAAATACAACGTACTGATGAAGAATTGTTTAAGTCTCATCATACAATGCTGAGTACCAGGCAATTGGGGGCAGCGATTGATACCATTGATAAGGAAATCATCACACGGAAGGAGAATTTTGAAAAATATGTCAATCGGTTTTTCAAGATTATTCCTGATTTGGAGTCTCAGGAAGATACCTTATCAAGAGACCCTGTCAATCGCAATAGTGCCGAACTGGCAGCCGCAATGCCCAAGCCAATTGAACAGGATTTTAAAGGTGAGG
>JAGQWW010000670.1 GCA_020436955.1 Saprospiraceae bacterium
GCTGGTTCAAAACTTTTTTCCGGTTGCCCTGATATATTCCATTATAGCTACTTCCATTATTTTCCTTTTGGTACTCCAGTTTTTCAGAAATCCAAAAAGAGAAATCAGAGTAGCTGATGATTCACTGGTGTACGCACCTGCTGATGGAAAAATTGTAACCATCGAAGAAACTGAAGAGACTGAATATTTTGATTCCAAAAGACTGCAGGTTTCTATCTTCATGAGTCCGACCAACGTCCATGTAAACAGAAATCCAATCTCCGGTACTGTAAACTATTTCAAATATCATCCTGGTAAATATCTGGTAGCCTGGCACCCAAAATCAAGCACAGAAAACGAACGTACTACAGTAGTAATAGGCAATGGTCAGGAGGAAATCCTGATGAGACAAATTGCCGGTGCAGTGGCAAAAAGAATAAAAACCTACCTGAATGTTGGTGATAAAGTGCAGCAAGGTGGCGAAATGGGCTTTATCAAATTTGGTTCTCGAGTAGATGTTTTCCTTCCTCTTGATGCTAAAGTTGAAGTAGAGATTGGCCAAAAAGTAAAAGGCAACAAGACGGTTATTGCGAAGATTTG
>JAGQWW010000671.1 GCA_020436955.1 Saprospiraceae bacterium
ATTAGGTTTGCGGGGCGCGTTTTGCGGGATGCGTCATGCGTGGCGCGTCATGCGTGGCGCGTGACGCGTGAAAAAAGCGTTGATAATTAATCTTGGGAGGCGGTCACCCCCCTCCCCCCCTCAAAAGGGGCGATGGATTTTTGAATTTTGGGTCTTGATTTTTGATTTATCTTTTAATAAGTCACTAAAAATGCAAATCAAGTCCGAAGTTCCATCCTCCATCTTTCATCCTTCATCCTCCATCTCCAATCTCCCATCCCATATCCCCAATCCCCTCCCTCATACCTCATACTTCATACCTCAGATCCTCTCCCTCCTGACCACTTTGCCACTCGCATCTCTTTCAATCGGGAACTCGGCATCCTGTATTTTTACGTTTCCAATGAAGATAACCTCGCCTTCAGCATTTTTTGATTTTTGGATTTCTATCCCTTTCCAGGTTTCTCCGCAATCGTTATGAAGCTGGGTGTTTTCGAGGATGAGTGTGGCGCCGGGGCGTACTACAATTTTTCCACCAGGCGGAACAGAAACTCTACATCCAAGGCGTAGACTGCCACCCAGTTCGATAATTAGATCAC
>JAGQWW010000672.1 GCA_020436955.1 Saprospiraceae bacterium
GCTCCTGGAAAATATGATGAGTTTTACAATTTTGTATCGGGCGGATTTAGTGGACAAATGAGTGTTTACGGTTTGCCTAGTGGAAGAATGTTAAAAGTTATTCCCGTTTTTTCACAAGATGCGGAAACAGGTTGGGGATATAGCGAAGAAACCAAAGCGATGTTAAATACTTCTTATGGTTATATTCCTTGGGATGATGCTCACCATCCTGAATTATCTCAAACAAACGGTGAGGTAGATGGACGTTGGGTATTCATAAATGGAAATAATACACCACGTATTGCAAGAATTGATTTGAAAAGATTCAAAACTGCTGAAATTATAGAATTACCGAATTCAGCAGGTAATCACTCTTCACCTTTTATAACCGAAAACACAGAATATGTGGTTGCTGGAACTCGTTTTGGCGTGCCAGGTGATTATGAAAATGGCGATGTACCAATTAACACTTATAAAGAAAATTATAAAGCACACGTTAGTTTTATTAAAGTAAATAATGAAAATGGTGATAATCAAAGTAAAATGGATATCGCATTTCAATTGCGTTTACCAGCAGTTAACTTCGATTTAAGTCATGC
>JAGQWW010000673.1 GCA_020436955.1 Saprospiraceae bacterium
TCCCTTTCCGACCAAATGGTATATTGATTTTGGCGAACCGATTTACACCAATGAGTATGAACCAACGGCCGCGAATAATTTGGTGCTTGTCTCGCAGCTGACCAACCAAACGCGCAATGTGATTCAGGAGATGATAAATACGCGGTTGGCGATGCGGCGCAATGTGTTTTTAGGCTAAAGCAATTGGCAATGAGCAATTAGCAATTAGCAATTAGTAATGAGTAATGAATAATGAGTAAAGGGGGTGTGGTTGTTGAGGTCTGAACTTGCTGATATGGTTAGCTGTTTCATACTTCATACTTCATACTTCATACTTTCTTCCAAGGAACTTCTTATGCCCATTTACCACTCGACTGAACAGCTTTATGATTGTTTGCAAACGCTTTTTACGCGTATTTTGTCTGAGAGTCCAGATGGTTTAGATTCGTTGAGTGATTCTAAGCTGATTTTTCGTTTTGAATGTACTGTGCCGCAGGGGGAATTTACGATAAACGGCCGTGTCAAACCAGTCGAAACCCATTTTGGGCCAACGAGTATTAAACCGGTTTTAGACATTGTGCTTCCGGCCGATACGCTG
>JAGQWW010000674.1 GCA_020436955.1 Saprospiraceae bacterium
GCTGTGGCGGCGATGGCGAGGGTGGTGAGGAAGAGGAGTTTCATGGAAGATAGAAGATAGAAGATTGAGGATTGAGGATGGAGGATGGAGGATGGAGGAATTTTGAATCTTGGTTTTTGATTTCTGATTTGGAATAAGCCGAGTGTCAATTGCTAGTATCTACTATGCATCAGCCGCCCCCTGGAGGGGGTTGGGGGGGGTGACAATAGGTGAATAGGATAATGGGTGAATGGAGTCAGGTTGGAATTTCTCTTCAAGAATTAATATTCAAAAAACCGAAAACCGAGAACCAAACACCGAACAATCTAGCCGCCCCCTGGAGGGGGTTGGGGGGTGACCACTAGGAGTACATGAATTCAGAATACATGAGTTCAGAAGGAAGAAGATGGTGGATTTTTGAATCTTGGTTTTTGATTTTTGATTTGGAAATCGCCAGTGCAATTAGCTAATAGCTACCCCACATCAGCCGCCCCCTGGAGGGGGTTGGGGGGTGACCACTGGGAGTACATGAGTTAAGAATACATGAATTAAGATTGACGAAGAAAAAAATAGCCAAAGGCCAATAGCTAAAAG
>JAGQWW010000675.1 GCA_020436955.1 Saprospiraceae bacterium
GTAAAGGACAAACACCAAATCTATAATCAAAAGCAAAATACTGACGAATCCTGGCACAGTTTCGAGTTCAATATTTACCAGTTTTTCAAATAAAATCGTACCGTGTACCAATTGAACAAACCCGTAAAAAAGTCCTCCAAAAACGAAGAGCGCAATAATTCGGTAAACATAGGATAAAATGAGTTGTCCAATGTTATTTCTGAAATCCAGTGTATCAATGATACTGTAATGGTTATGCAGGTTGTTCATTTGGAGGGAGGATTGATGATGGAGGATGAAAGATGAAGGATGAAGGATGGAGGATGGAGGATTTTTGGGCCTTTGATGAAGAAAGTCAAAGCATGCTTTTTTGATGGTTCAGCAACTTTTGGTTCGATCATCAAAGGACCCATTTTCCCGTATTAAAAATTGACGCCGAAGTATAGGTTGGGTTCGAAAAGGAAATAGTTTCTCCATTTGTCATCCAGAGCTTTAAATTCAGCCGGTGCTTTGGTGTCGATTAACCAGTTTTGGCAGTGTACCTGGGGCTCTACAAAGAAGCGCTTGTTTTTACCAAAGGCAAGATGGTAGCC
>JAGQWW010000676.1 GCA_020436955.1 Saprospiraceae bacterium
TTAGCAGAAAACTGGTGGCCGTATCAACGTCCTACTTTTATTACACCACCTTTTGCTGGGTATGTTTCCGGACATTCTACCTATTCAAGAGCTGCAGCAGAGATCATGACATTGTTAACCGGCGATGCCTTTTTCCCGGGCGGTATGGGTGAATTTGAAGCACCTAAAAATGAATTTTTGGTATTTGAGGAAGGGCCAAGCAGAGATTTAACTTTACAATGGGCAACGTATAGAGATGCCTCTGATCAATGTAGTTTGAGTAGAATTTGGGGAGGCATTCATCCGCCGGCAGATGATATTCCGGGAAGATTTATAGGGATTAAGATTGGACCGGAAGCCTTCCATTTTGCAGAAGCATATTTTGATCATAGAACGGCATTATTGGAGACTTCAGTTAAGCCTTTGAATGTATATCCCAATCCATTGTCATCCGGCAGTATGTTAACCATCAATTCCCCTGTTAGTGGACAGCCAATGACGGTGGATTTGATCAATTCTAATGGTCAGTCGGTCTATACAGATAACATTATTGCCGAATCAACCATAAAGATTGCAATG
>JAGQWW010000677.1 GCA_020436955.1 Saprospiraceae bacterium
TTTTTCACCTTCAAAAGTGGATGCCTTTGCTGTTGAAAGGTTATTGCTGTTTAAGAAGGTTTCGATAGCTTGTATGTCTTGGGTTGTTAGGGTTTTGGGTACGTTGTGGGTGAAGAGGAGGAGGCTAATGCTGAAAATGGTTATAATAGTAAAGAGTGCTTTTTTGTTCATGGCGGTCACCCCCCTTTCCCCCCTCAAGGGGGGCTATTCGTTTGCTGAAGCAAACTATTTTTTTAATTAGCAATCTGTTCTTAGAAATTTCGAAAATCAAAAAACTGTAGCGCAGCTACAGACAGCCCCCCTTGAGGGGGGGGAAGGGGGGTGACCTCAGCGCTCCATCTCAGAAAGCAACGGCAAACCATGATCCTTCTCCGATATCACCAAATCTTCCTTCGGCAATATCCAGTCTATCCCCAAGGCCGGATCGTCAAATTTGATCCCACCGTCGTGTTCGCGGGAATAGAAGTTATCGCATTTGTAACAGAAAATAGCTTCCTCACTCAATACCACAAATCCATGTGCAAATCCTCTGGGTACAAATAATTGTTGTTTAT
>JAGQWW010000678.1 GCA_020436955.1 Saprospiraceae bacterium
TGCAGAAAATATTAATATGATGAAAGCCGTAGCATAAGGAGCTGCACTGATTGCTGCAATACCTTCAGTTCCGCCAGTTTCAACGATAACATGTTTTGGTAAATACGGTGCTAATTTATCGTTCACACAGATTGGTCCCATTCCTGGACCACCGCCACCGTGTGGAATTGCAAAGGTTTTATGTAAGTTGATGTGGTTCACATCTGCACCAATTGTTGCTGGAGAAGTTAAACCAACCTGTGCATTCATATTTGCACCATCCATATAAACTAAACCACCATTATCATGTATAATTTGACAAATATCTTTTATAGTAGGTTCAAAAACGCCATGTGTTGATGGATAAGTTACCATTAAACAAGAAAGTGTGTCTTTATGTTTTTCTACTTTTAATTTTAAATCTTCAACATCTATATTGCCGCTTTCATCAGTTTTTACGACAACTACATCCATTCCAGCCATTACCGCACTAGCTGGATTTGTTCCGTGAGCAGATGCAGGAATTATTGCAGTTGTTCTTTGTGTCTGATTATGAGCTACGTGATAAGCTCTA
>JAGQWW010000067.1 GCA_020436955.1 Saprospiraceae bacterium
TAGCCTCAAAAATCCGGGTCAGTACAAAAAAAGATGATACGATTCCTTTCTGTTTCCTAACCTGCAACCCCCAAAACAACCTCCTAACCGCCGAACTATGGCCCAATTACTGGGTAGAAATACGCCAACCGGACTTCATTAAAATGGTCACCTGGAAAGTAGAACACCTATTTGAAATGGGTTATGAGGCTCAGATGTGTTTGGAAGACTTATTTTGAAGTAACAAGTGACGAAATACGGGTGACGAATAGTAAAATTCGTAAATCATATTTCGTCATTACCAACACCTTCCCCGCTGGTACAATTCTCCAGAATTGAACCCACAAATTAAAGAGGTCTTCCGACCTCAATCTGCCAAAGACAAAACACCCCTATCCCCCCTTTACCCATTTACCTATTCAACCATCCAGAATCCAGCTTCCAGAATCCAGCTTCCAGAAACCAGAAACCAAATACTAGAATCTAGCTTCCAGCTCCTCACCCCAATTCTCCACCTTCATCAATCATACCTCATACTTCATACTTGCCTTTTCTTCGGATTCGGTATCTTGCCGCTGAAAATCAAATCACAATGAGACTACTCGTAACTATCCTAATGGTCGCCCTCTTTTTGCCGGCCATTTCTTTTGCCCAAAACACATCCAATCATGGTAATAAATTCGAACCATTGGGTAGCATGCTACCGCCGGGTAATCAAATCAGAGGCAACGACGGTGCTCCTGGGCCGGACTATTGGCAACAACGATGTGATTATACAATCGCCTGTACACTGGACGCAGAGAAGTTGAACCTGTCAGGCAAGGAAACCCTCACCTATTACAACCAGTCACCCAGTACCCTACACTACATTTGGTTGCAGCTGGACGAAAATCAGCATAACCCTGAAAATGACAATCAGGTTTTTGATCCTTCTTCCATCAATGATCTGATGAGTGAAAATGACCTACGTCTTTTGGATCCTACAGGGGAGAAAAAAGCTTACGGTGTAAACATTGAAGCAGTAACCAATGCCTCCGGTCAGGCCATGGACTATTTTATCAACAATACCATGATGCGGGTCAATCTGGATCAACCGCTTAAGCCCGGTGAAAAGATAATGTTCAATATCGCTTGGAACTACAACATCATCAATCGACAAAAATTTGCAGCCTTGTCGCAGAATTTCGCCAATTACCCACGTGGTGGTTATGAATACTTTGAAGATAATGGGAACTATTTGTTTACCATTACTCAATGGTTTCCGAGAGTATGCGTGTACAGCGATTTTGAAGGATGGCAAAACAAGCAGTTCACAGGAAGAGGGGAGTTTGCCTTGAATTTTGGGAATTATGATGTAAAAATGACCCTACCGGATGATTACATGGTAGGTGCAACTGGACAATGTCAAAACTATAAGGAAGTATTAAGTCCAAATCAATATCAGCGCTGGCAAAAAGCCCAAAGTTCAGATACTCCTGTTGAAATGGTTACCCTGGAAGAAGCCAAAGCCAATGAAGTGAGCAAACCTTCAACAAATATGAAGACTTGGCACTATAAAGCAGAAAACGTAAGAGATTTTGCATGGACTGCCAGCCGCAAATTTGTTTGGGATGCCCTTCGATTCAAGCAGGCAAAAGGGGAGGATGTAATGTGTATGAGCTATTATGGCAAAGAGGCCTATCCAATCTATAATCGCTATTCTACAAAAGCTGTAGAGCATACCTTAAAGGTTTATTCAAAATATTCTATTCCTTATCCCTACCCGGTCGCTATTTCCGTGGAAGCCGACAATGGCATGGAATATCCAATGATATGCTTCAATCCGGGAAGAGCTGAACCGGATGGTACTTATGAAGAAGAAGCTAAACATGCTGCCATCAGTGTAATTATTCATGAGGTAGGCCACAATTATTTTCCAATGGTTATCAACAGTGACGAAAGACAGTGGAGTTGGTTTGATGAAGGTCTCAATACTTTTGTACAATACCTGGCCGAATCAGAATGGGACATCAATTATAAATCATGGGCTGGTCCTGCCTATATGATTACAGATTATATGTCCTTGCCAAAGGAGCAATTAGAGCCTATCATGACCAGTAGTGATAATATTATCGGGTTTTTCCCCAATGCATACCTCAAACCGGCTACCGCATTAAATATTCTGCGTGAAACAGTAATGGGAAGGGAGCTCTTCGATCGTGCTTTCAGGGAATATTGCGAAAGATGGGCATTCAAACATCCAACCCCGGCCGATTTCTTTCGCACCATGGGTGAAGCTAGCGGTGAGGACCTCAATTGGTTTTGGAGAGGTTGGTTCTATTCTATTGATGCTGTTGACATTTCTTTGGACACTGTAAAGTGGTATAAGGTTGACCTGAAAAATGATCCTGAACCTAAAACCTACACGCAGACCCAGGAAAACAAAGCCCCAATAATGGACGTAACCAGAACCCAAAATCTGGAACAGGGAGTTGAATTTGCAGTGGATGCAGACACCTCACTACTTGACTTTTACAACAAAAACCCGACATGGGAGTCTGCTGATTCCATTACAACCCATCAAACTACCCTTTACGCAAATACCTATTCTAAAAAAGAAAAGAAAAAACAATTCGGAGATAAAAACTACTATGAGCTGACCTTTACCAACAAGGGTGGCCTGGTAATGCCCATTATACTTGAATGGACCTTTGAAGATGGTACAAAAGAAATCGAAACCATCCCGGTTGAAATCTGGCGCAAAAACGAAAACTCCTTTACCAAGGTTTTTGTAAAAGATAAAGAAGTCAAAGCTATCGTATTGGACCCAAGAAAAGAAACCGCCGACATCGACACCAGCAACAACAACTGGCCTGTAAAAGAACTACCAAGCAAATTCCAGGTATTCAAAAGCCACCAGCCGGTTAAACAGCCAAATAGAATGCAGATGGAAGCGGGTAAGACGATAAAACCGTAAATGGTCTTTAGTCTTTAGTCTTTAGTAAAAAACGTAGCGTCCTTAGCGTCCCTTGCTGTGAGTAATTATCACCATGAAGTACGCTAAGGACGCTATGTTTTCCGGCCACAGTAAACCTGCACTCATCGAGTATCCAGCCTCAAGTGACCAGCAACTAGTTCCCTTGCACAAAAGACTCAAATCCTTTTGCCTTAAGTTGCGCAGCCAATTTATCTGCAGCAGTTTTATCATCAAAGCGATCTACAATTACGCGAGCATATGCTCCACCAGGACTAATTTCAACTGTTGCATTTTTAAACCCGGCCCCTGAAAGTTGTTTAACCAGATTATCGGCGTTTACTTTTTGTTTGAAAGAACCGCCAAGCACACTAAAAGCACCTTTTGAAGTAGGCGGGTTTTGTTTTACCGGAGCTGGTTTAGACTCTTTTGGCGGAGTAGGCTTTGTTTCTTTCTGGGGAGCAGGCTTTTCTTTTTCAGGTTCAGGTTTTGTTTCCGGCTCGTCTATTTTTTCATCATATTTGATTTCATCACCTTCCGAATTTGAGGTTGGGTCCTGCGGTGTATTTTCCACATCTGTTTCCTCTGGTTTTGTAATACTCGTCAAATCAGCAGTATCTTCCAGACCCATTTCCTCCAGATGACGTTGCAGAGCTTCCTTATCTTGCACTTCATTGGCATTTAGCAAGTCATTGGTTTTTACCAACAGCATAACGATTGCCACTATACAAACCCCCACAATGGATATAGTAATGTAATCTAAACGTGACATAACAGGCCAATTAAAAGTCTAAATAATGTTTTGATATTCAACTACTTTTACGCAGTCGTATTTTCAAAAGTAAATACATTTTACAAAAAAGAAATATTTAAACGACTAAAATCCATCAAACTTCAGTGTGTACAATGTCTCAAAACCTAACAAATCTTATTGCCGATATTGGAAATACCCGAAGTAAACTTGCTCTTTTTGAAAACGATAAGTTGATAAAAAAAGAGGCATTTCCCACTTTGGAAATTCTCAATTTAATTGAATTTACAACCAACCATTCCATAGAAAAATCCATCTTTTCAATGTCAGGTGAACTGCCGGACGAAATTAGAAAATTTGTGAGCGACACCTTTGACCCTATTTGGTTGAGCCATACGACACCTTTACCGATTACAATTGAGTACGATACGCCTCAAACCCTTGGAAGAGACAGAATTGCCGCGGTCATTGGGGCAAATGAAAAATTCCCAGAAAATGATTGTCTGGTGATTGATGCAGGGACTTGTATTACTTACGATTGGATAACAAAAGATGGTAGATATAAAGGCGGAAACATTGCTCCGGGGCTGAAAATGAAATTAAAAGCCATGCATCAATTTACGGCCAATTTACCGGAGGCACCCATGCATCCAATTCGTCATCCAATAGGAAAAAGTACACTCGAGGCATTAACCAACGGAGCAGTTTGGGGTACTTTCAATGAAATTGAAGGATATATTGACTGGGGCAATGCACAATTTGAAGATTTATTAGTGGTTTTTACCGGTGGAGACTCCAATTTCTTTGTCAACAATATTAAAAGAGAGATATTTGCCGACCCTGATTTGGTTTTGGTGGGCTTGAATAAAATTTTGAATTTCAATGATTAAAACTACTTTTTCGAAATATTATTTGCTTCTTATCCTTTTACTGCCGCTGAGCTTGTTCAGCCAGGAAAATGTGAAGAACAATTCTCCTTATTCCAGACTTGGTTTGGGAGATTTATTTAATCAAAACTTTACCATGCTTTCCGGTATGGGTGGTTTATCTGCAGCTTTCCAGGATAGCCGTCAAAGTAATATCCTGAATCCTGCATCGCTTGCTTCGCTCAGATTAACAACCTTCGAAGCAGGGCTCTATGCAAAATATGCATCTTTAGATGATGGAACTAACCAGGCTCAAATTTGGAGTGGAAACCTCGCTTATTTGTCCCTTGGTTTTTCTACCCGTAACCGTTTGAATGCCATATTGGACCGTAAACAATCACCATGGGCCTGGGGTATGAATGTATCTTTGGTTCCATTTTCAACGGTAGATTATGGTATTGAAATCCAAAGTCCAATACGCGATTCCATGACGGTCTACAACAATTTCTCCGGTTCGGGAGGAACCTATAGATTTTTGTGGGGGAATGGCGTTAGCTATAAAGATTTTTCCTTTGGGGTGAACCTGGGTTTCATTTTTGGAAATCTGAACAGCCTTCAGACCACCACCATTGACGACGAACAAGCTTATGCCTTAATCGATACCAGAGATATTAGCATCGGTGGATTTGTGTGGAATGCCGGAGCACAATACAGCTTCCAACTTTCAAAAGATCCTACAGATGGCACAACAGACAATTTCAAAAAAAGCCTTGTACTTGGTATCTATGGTAACAACAGCACCGGATTTAATACTACCAGTGATGTTTTGATTTATAGAGCACATGTTCGTAATCCAACAGACACCATCCAAAATACGGCAGGAGTAGAGCAAAGTGGAACTTTACCAACTTCCTTATCTTTTGGAGCGATTTACCAGGTTCAAAATCGTTTGCGTGTAGGATTCAATTATGACTTCACCCAATGGAGTGATTTCACAATGGAAGCCAAACAAGATGAAACTTTAAGAGATGGCTGGCGGATGGCAGTAGGTGCTGCCTACACTCCTGATCATATCTCCTATAATAATTACTTCAAGCGAGTTAATTATCAACTTGGATTATTGTACGAACAGGATCCTCGCTTTGACTTACAACGTACTGGTATTACCATTGGCGGATCTTTCCCAATTATTCTTCCACGTCAAACTACATCATACATAAACTTCTCTGTAGAAGGAGGTAAATTGACCGGTACGGATACAATTGATGAACTTTATGCTCGTATGAACCTATCATTTACATTAAATGATGATAGCTGGTTCTTTAAGCGCAAATTCAATTAATATTTTTCTGACAGTTTTTAATTTTGTCGACAGGCAACTTTACTTTAAAGAATATTTAATAAACAGTAGTATCAGGATTTAACATTTGATTCGTTTTATTGCTGTCAATGAACCAATTTTGAAAAATTTGATTTCACATTTAACAACAATAGAAAAGATGAATACACAAAAATTTGGCGCACTACTTCTTCTTTTAATCTTCGGAGCCTCAATCCAGGGTTTCAGCCAGTGCGAAACCTGGAACGGATCAGACAGACAAAGCGAAGCGGAGGATGCACATGTTGTGTACCGTGGCAAAATAAAAGAACAGAAGTATAATGAAGCATTCCCTTATTGGGAAAAAGCTTTTTCCATAGCTCCTGCAGCAGACGGACAACGTTCCTTCCATTTTTCTGATGGTGTTGATATTTACATGCACATGTTTCAAAATGAAACAGACGAAGCAAAGAAGAAAGAATACGCTAAGCGTGTAGTTGAACTATATGACCAATGGGTAAATTGTTATCCAAAAGAAGCTGCATATGCTCGTGGACGTCAGGCTTATAATATGTTTTACACCCTACAATCTGATTATGGAGCCATTGAAAAAGTATTGGCTGAAGCAGTTGAAAAAGGTGGAAACAATTCCGAATACATTGTGATGGACCCTTATGCACATGTAGTGGTTTGGATGTATAAAAATAACCTGATGGAAGCATCCAGAGCCAGAGAAATTCACACCAGCCTTGTAACCTTAGCAGATCATAATATTGCCAACAACAAAAATTATGGTTCCTACTATCAGCAAGCGAAAGATGCTATGCTAGGTACTTTTGATCAGATTGAAAGAGACATTTTTGATTGTACCTATTTTAAAAATAAGTACTTACCACAATACCAGGCTGACCCAGACAACAAAGAAGTTTATCGTGAAGTATACAAACAGTTGGTAAAAGGTGGTTGTGATAAGTCAGATCCTATCGTTTACGAAATCTTCTTGAAAGATAGTATAGCAACGATGGAAGACTTTAAAGCCAACAATCCTGGTTACTTCGCAAATGAATTATACAAGCAAGGCAAGTTCGAAGAGGCAATCGCTAAATATGAAGAAGCGATTTCAAAAGAAGAAGATGCTGAAAAACTTGCTGATTATCACCTGGCTATCGCATCTATTCAATTTAGAAAGTTGAACAGATTGTCAGCAGCCCGTTCTTCTGCCCTTCAGGCAGCAAAAATGCGTCCTAATTGGGGACAACCTTACTTGTTGATTGGTGATATGTACGCTCAGTCCAGTTCTTCTTGTGGAAATAATCAAGTAGAAAAAGGCCTGGCTGTTTTGGCGGCACTAGATAAATATGCTTACGCACGTTCCATTGACGATACACCTGAAGTTCAGTCAGATGCCAGTTCCAAAATCGCTCGTTATAGCTCTTACAAGCCTGATGGAGGAGAAGCATTTATGATGGGTATCAAAGAAGGTCAAAGCATGACCGTCCCATGTTGGATTGGAGAAAGTGTAAAAGTGAGATTTAAATAATTCCATAGCTGGAATCTGAATAAAAAACTTCCGAAGTTTGTGTGTCAGACTTCGGAAGTTTTTTTTTAAAACATAATTGAAATGAAAAACCTGCTCTACCTTCTTTTTTTAGCATTCTTTGCTATCAGCTGTGGTACAACCTATAAAGCGAACAATTTGCCTTCCAAACAAATCTTATTTGGAGAGGGTGGAGGATTTAGCGGAAACGTAAAAGAATACGTCCTTTTGGAAAATGGACAGATGTTTACCAGGACTACTTTTGCAGGGGAAGCTACAGAACTTCCAAAAGTCAAGAAGAAAACTGCTGAGTCTTATTTCCTAAAACTTGAAGGTCTAAAGGAAATCGAATACATCAAGCCAGGCAACATGTACGAATATGTACAATATCAGGTTGACAGTACTACCAATTACAGAGTAGTCTGGAAAAATGGAGATGAAAATGCTCCTGAAGATGTAAAAATGTACTTCGAAGAATTGAAGACCCTGGTTAAACCGCCTAAAAAGTAATTCTTAGAAAGGAAGGTCGTCTGTATCCATTCCCATTGGCTCATCATCGGCTGATGGGAAGTCACTGGCTTCAGATGATACTCCTGCACGTTGTGGGGCATCATTTCCTCCTACTTTTTCAAGTCTCCAGGCATTCAAATTGGTAAAATACTTACCCTGCCATTCTCTTCCTCTTAAATCAAAATGAACTTTGATGGGGTGCCCTTCTTCATAATCATCCAGCAATGCACATCTATCCTGCGTCAATTGAAATTTAATCATCTGCGGATAGTTGCCATCCTGAATTTCAATAACAAATTCTCTGGCTTGAAAGCTGCTTGATTTGCTTTCAGTATCAAATTTTCTAAAAAGCTTTCCTTCTATTTCAAAAGACATTCTACAAACGTTTTTTCGGTTTATTTTTTATCGTAGGCCCATTTCAAATACACAGCTCCCCAGGTGAATCCACCTCCAAATGCTGTTAAAATAATATCATCACCTTTTTTAAGTTGATCTTCATAATCCCAAAGGCAAAGTGGCAAAGTAGCTGCCGTAGTATTGCCATATTTATGAATATTGATCATGACCTTTTCAAGAGGGAAATCAGCCATACTGGCTACAGATTCTATGATACGAATATTTGCCTGGTGCGGAACCAACCATTCTAAAGTTTCAGAAGTTAGGTTATTCCTTGCCATTACCTTTTTAACTACATCTGCCATGCCTTGCACCGCCGCCTTAAATACCGGCCTTCCATTTTGAAAAACAGTATGTTCCTTTGCTAATACTGTCTCTGCAGTAGCGGGATTTAAAGAACCTCCTGCCTTTTGGAAAAGATACTCACGTCCTGCTCCATCTCCTCTTAATATTGCATCTTTTATTCCATTACCCTCTTCATTTGGCTCTAGCAAAACTGCACCGGCACCGTCACCAAAGATGATACAGGTTGAACGGTCTGTGTAATCGATGATAGAAGACATTTTTTCTGCCCCTACCACAATTACCTTTTTATGAAATCCGGTTTCAATGAATTTTGCAGCAGTATTCAAAGCAAACAAAAATCCTGAACAGGCAGCATTCACATCGAATCCGTAAGCATTATTAATTCCAACCTTATCACAGATGATATTTGCAGTATCAGGAAAATTAAAATCTGCAGTAACTGTTGCACAAATCAACAAGTCTATCTCATCAGGAGATGTACCTGTTTTTTCAAGCAGCCCTTTTACTGCACCAACACCTAAATCCGAGGTGGCTTTATCAGGATCTTTAAGAATCCTCCTTTCCTTGATTCCGGTTCTTTCGGTTATCCATTGGTCGTTAGTGTCGACCATGGTTTCCAGTTCCTTATTAGTTAGGACATAATCAGGCAGGTATCCGTGAACTCCGGTGATGGCTGCTAATCTTCCCATATCAGATCTATAATTTCGGTTTGTTCAGCAATTGTCCCTATAGGACCTAATAAAACAGGGCGCCAAGGTAGGAAAAATGTCCTACATTTAGCGCCCTGTTATTTCCAAAATGCCTGTGAGCCCCTATTCTAATGGAGCTTCATTTAGGTAATTATTATTCTTCCGGGTCTTTTTCTTTACCGGTTTCAACCTTTTCTGGTTTTACATTTTCAGAGGCTATCGCTTCAACTTTGCTTTTATCACCCAGGTATTTTGGTAAATCCATCCCGGCCATATTAAACAAATCATTCATCGGTGGTACAGCCTGGTAGAGCCCGGAAATAAATTTAGCCGTTGAATTTGCTTCCCCGTCTTTATTATTTCCACCTTCCCACACAGTAACCTTATCGATCTTGATATTTTTAATAGCTTCTACCTGGGTTTTAACCAATTCTGGCAATTTATCAGCAATCAACATCAAAACAGCATCTCGAGGATCGCCACCGGCTGCATCTACCACTCTTTTAAAACCTTCTGCCTGTTTCTCCAAAATTTCCAACAAACCTCGGGCTTCTGCTTCCTTTTTAGCAAAAATAGCGTCTGCTTCCCCTTTTGCTCTTCTTCTTACCTGTTCTGCATCTGCTTCAGCAACAATTTCCAACTGACGCTTTTCGATTTCTGCACTAACGATGATATCTGCTTCACGAGTAGCTTTTTCTTTCATCGCACGAGCGATCTCAGCTT
>JAGQWW010000679.1 GCA_020436955.1 Saprospiraceae bacterium
TCGCAGTAGCGTTGTCTACATACGTCTGACCAAATGAATCCTGAAGTCCCACGAAGAAGAATGCGATAAGGCATGTTGCCATCACCATTACCATCCTCACTCTTTCGAAAATCGTTTTTTTCATGAGATTAGAATTTGGTTAAAGAATTAAAAAATATATACCGAGACCCTACATGGGCATGCGATACCAATGAATTAATAATACTATTTGCATCGCGCAAACAGCGGTTTTTAAGCCCAGTCAAACATGAAGCAATAGAACTCCAGGCCGGGTTACAGCTAAAACAATAAGGGATTCATTGAGAATCTCGGCAAGAATAGAGGAAGGAAGTGGAGTGGATAGAATCAGGCAATAACCCTAAACAGTGTCATTGCCTGATCAAGTTGAAACTTAGTATGTGTGTGTAAGATCCGTTTTCCTCACGAGATTATAATTTGTAGTCGTTTTGGTCGTGACTATTTAATTAGTGCAAAGCACAGTTTTATATTATTATTAAAAACCCCACAGACTTATATCTGTAAGCTTACTTTTTTGATTGCACTTTAAATCGG
>JAGQWW010000680.1 GCA_020436955.1 Saprospiraceae bacterium
ATGATGTATCCTTCCAGGATTTTCAGCAATACAATAGTGGCTCCCATGAAGTCACTGTAGCGTTTGATTTTTCCTTCAGCAAGGATAAAAAGAAATAAACCGGCCAACCGGTCAAGGATTACTTAATTGTTGCAGGCTTTGGCCTACAACACAGGATAGATGTCCTTTATAACAATTGGTTTTTGGGATAGCCTCCTTTAGCACTGCTAGGGAGGCTCTTTTTTTTGCTGGAAGCTTTATTCTGGTTTCTGGTTTCTTGTTGCTAGTTGCTGGATGTCTGCCCTTTTTGCCGCCCCCTGGAGGGGGTTGGGGGGTGAAACGGCTGGAAGCTGGTCGCTTGTTTCAAGTTTCAGTATGCTAGTGGTGAATGGGTGAATGGAATGTACGAATTACGGTTTACGAGGCACGAAACATCCTTTATTCGTAGCGTCCGTAGCGCACGTAGCGGTGAGAAAATTATCCCCGCCAAGGAAGGCGACCTAATTGGCCGGAAACAAAGCCAAATCACTCCCCAATCCTCGCCAGGGGCGGCATGGTGGAGAAAATGGTAT
>JAGQWW010000681.1 GCA_020436955.1 Saprospiraceae bacterium
TAAAAGAAATGGTACTAATGGTAAGGAAGGATAAACAAAGCAGGGTTTTGAAAATATTCATTCGTAATGATTTTATATGTTCTTCAAAAGACTAATTTCAGATAAAGGTTTGGACTTTTCTAAAAATCCCGCCAAAATTGTTGCGCTTTAGCGGAAAGTCCAATTTTTAGACCCCAACATTTGAGAAGGTCACCGACAAAAACGGTAGTCTGACTACAAATGTCATCAATATCAGTCTTAGAGCGTCCAGTTTAACGTTCAATTAACTAATTTTATCCCTCCAAAACCAAAAAACAAACAAAAGGCCTTAATAATCAGCAGTAAATTCTACACACCGATGAGCGTAAAACTCTACCACTTTTTATTTTTAATACTACTAGTACCGGGAATAAGCTACAGTCAGGGAAGTTTGTCTGGTAATCTGCAAGCCAACGGGAACTTTTTCATGAGAGATTCCCTCATTGGAGCCAACAATACTCCCCAATACGACCGACAGCTTTTTGGAGCAGATGCCTGGTTAAATTTGAACTACAGCAATTGGGGATTTG
>JAGQWW010000682.1 GCA_020436955.1 Saprospiraceae bacterium
TACACTCTTTCCCCACAACCCCCCCAAGATGCCGCCCTCTTGAGGGGGTTGTGGGGTGATTCTTTTGGCTTTTAGTTTAAGTGAAAGACTCCTCAAAATGGTTTGGCAAAAGGTATTTGCATATGCAAATTAACAGCCCCCCTTGAGGGGGGAAAGGGGGGTGACCACCAAGGCCAACGATACAATTTTGCATTTGAAAAAGGAATCAGAAATTGAACTTGTTGTTGATTCTGGAATTTGCCCAAAAGCCAAAAGCCAAAAGCCAAAAGCCAAAAGCCCCCAAAGACCAAAGACTAAAGACTAAAGACCAAAAAAATGTTCCGCCACCAGGGAAGAAGTAGGACAGCAAAACAGAATTTACAAATCGCTATCATATTGTCATTGGTAGCAGGGATTGTGAATATTACCGGTTTTTTGGAATTCAATCAGCTTACCACCAATGTTACCGGGCATTTTGCTCTTTTCATAAATGATGTTGCGGGATTTGATGTTTGGAAGGGGACCATTTATTTTCTCTACATTTTTTCATTTCTAATGGGCTCCTTTG
>JAGQWW010000683.1 GCA_020436955.1 Saprospiraceae bacterium
TTCAAGGTGTTTTAAATACACTAGAACGATTTGGATATACAGTAAAAGCTTCTTTCAGTGAATCGGATTACCTTGATACATTGAAAGAACGGTACGACTCCTTGATGTCTTTTCTAAATGTTTAAATCTAAAATCGACAGGTTCAGGTCTTGTAGTTGAGCTTACTTTTTTGTTATAAATATCCTTTGCATCCAACAAAGAGGGTCTTCTTTGCGATTACATTAAAGATTTTTTCATTATTTCCTTGTTAATTTGCAGGGACCTTAAGGAAAATCCCGGGATGCCAAAATTCATATTTGCTTTTTTTATAATGTTCACAACTATCTTTTGCCAGGGGCAAAAGGATTTTCTTATTGTGGACAGCATTTGTATTGAAGGCAATAAAAAAACTAAAAACAAGGTCATCCTCAGAGAGCTCAATGTCAAACCAGGAGACACCATTAGGGTTGGCAGCCTGGAAAAAGATTTGGACCAATGTTCTTTCAACCTTATGAATACCGGACTATTTAGCTCTGCAATAGT
>JAGQWW010000684.1 GCA_020436955.1 Saprospiraceae bacterium
GGTATGGATTTTAACAGAATATATTTTGCTGTGTAACCTACGGTTTAAACCTTATGTTACACATCAAAACCACCTTGCATTGACTCAAGGGAAAGGTTATTGATATTGTTTTGAAATGATCTCTTCCGGTTTTTAAAATAGCTGTAAAGTGCAATTAAACAGTAGGTTACAAAGCAAAACATAGGTTTGACTTTCTAGTCCACCTTTCGCATTACCGCTATGGAAGCTTTGAAATTGATCTCGTCTTTTGATATATGGAATATGATATATGAAATATGATTTAAGAAATACCTATCCTCAATCCTTCATCCTCCATCCTCCATCCCAAACTTTCATACCTCATACCTCACATCTCACCTCCTCTTAAAAACCTTCACCACCCCTTCATTTTCCTTGGATATTCCGGTCATGATGAGTGTTTTTTCGTCTACTTGTATCCGCCAACTTTCAGGCTGTTTGTCGTCTTGGCGGGGTAGGAGTGTGACATCTGGACGGTGGCCATTGATATGCCAATAAC
>JAGQWW010000685.1 GCA_020436955.1 Saprospiraceae bacterium
AAAACTGGGTCTGGAAAAAGGGATTCACCCTCAGCTACTGGCTAGGATATGGACCTCCCATCGGAGCCAAATTTGCCTGGAAAGAAACAGTACCGGAAGGCGGAGCCGACTGGGCCGATTCGTTTAAATGGTTGTCAGGATTGGACTTTGGATTGGCGGTGGGATATTCATTTTAAGGTTTAAATCGCAAAGGGGGGCTAAGGCGCGCAAGGACGCAAAGGAGGTTCGGTGTTTGGTTTTCGGCTTTTGGTGTTCGGCTTTTGGCTTTTGGCTTTTGGCTTTTGGCTTTTGGCTTTTGGCTTTTTAAAAAGTAGGTCAAGAGCATGCCCTTGACCTACTTTTTCATAAATAGAGTTTCAAATCAAAAATCAAGATCCAAAATTCAAACCTCAAAAATTCGTTGCGTGCTTCGCGTCCGTAGCGGTGAGTAAAATTTTCACCGCTACGGACGCAACGGACGCTACCTAAAGGGACGCGTAAATCATAAACATCCTCTATCTCCTATCCCCCATCTCC
>JAGQWW010000686.1:0-229 GCA_020436955.1 Saprospiraceae bacterium
ATGGTCACTGCTTACATTGAATGTAAAATGCCAACTACAGAAGACGATAGATTATATGGGTATATCAAGTCCCCTAGTGGATTTTACTACTTCTTCGGCTTCCAGCAAGGCCTCATGAATATCGTGTCTGACAACATGGAATTCAACGACGAGGTTATCAATATGAAAAAGAAAGAAGCAGTTGTTAAAATGGGCGAAGACGAATTCTTCGAAATCGTCCCAGTAGAAC
>JAGQWW010000686.1:239-510 GCA_020436955.1 Saprospiraceae bacterium
AAAAACGGCGGAAGAGAAATTTTAGAAAACGGTCCCCGAGAACCTAATTCCGCCAGTATGTTTGTGAGAAGAGTTCAGGCTTGGATGGAGAAGAAGTAGAGATTGAGGTATGAAGTATGGGGTATGAAGTATGAGGTATGAGGTATGAGGTACGGTGATTTGGATGAATTTTTTTGGTTTGGTGATACCTTTTTCGGGATTTTGGTACTAAGGGGTATGTTTGCAAATGAAATTGAAAATAGGTTGATTCAATTTGCGGTACAAACTATTT
>JAGQWW010000687.1 GCA_020436955.1 Saprospiraceae bacterium
CGTCCTCACCCTCTTCAACACCAAAGCCATCCAGCCCAAAGACTTCATCGAAGAGTTTGGCGCCTACCGCCTCCGCGACCACGGACGCCGCACCTTCCTCACCCGCCTCGAAGCCCGCTTCGACGAAACCATCACCCATCCCACCTTCAACTACAAAACCACCTACCGCCGCGGCCTCGAACTCCAAGCCCGCCTCCTCGCCAAAACCCTCCAACAAGAAATTCCCGCCTACCCCCCCTTCACCGTCAGATAAAGTATGAGGTATGAAGTATGAGGTATGAAGTGTGAGGTATGAAGACGAAGTTCCTGCTGCATACCTGGTCCTCCCCATCCGTCTCCTGCATGGCATGCGATCAGAACCTGGCGACGCTGACAGACACATTTGGCACGGACCGCCCCCCGCATCCGTCTCCCGCGTGGCACGCGATCAGAACCGCCCACTGCAGACAATGCTACAGAGAGCTATCTAACCCCGCATCCGTCTCCCGCGTGGCACGCGATCAGAACT
>JAGQWW010000688.1 GCA_020436955.1 Saprospiraceae bacterium
GGCTTGTCCTTGGTTCGTTTTGGCATTGATGGGATACCCAATACCTTGAGTTTGTATGATAGTGATGGTTCCATCAATTATGACAATGTGGTGGAGTTCTCTGCAGCAGACTATGCCTTTTTTCTAAGCTACGCTCAACCAGTTAAGATTAAAAAAGGAAGCTTATCGGTAGGTGGAAATGTAAAAGTAGTAAGAAGAATAATCGGATCTTTCGCCAATTCTTGGGGATTTGGTCTTGATCTTGGAGCTCAATATCATCTGGGTAATTTCAAATTAGGATTTGTTGGTAAAGACATCACCAGTACCTTCAATGCCTGGAAAGTGAATTTCACTGAGGAAGAGAAGCAGGTGTTGATTCAAACAGGAAACACACTTCCCGATATCAATTCAAGTGAGGTAACCAATCCTTCTTTTATTCTTGGAGCCGGATATCATTTTGGTTTTAAAAAGATAGGTTTTACGCCTGAGGTTAATTTGATTGCTACTACTGACGGAAGAAGAAA
>JAGQWW010000068.1 GCA_020436955.1 Saprospiraceae bacterium
GCTCAATATAATTGAACAGTTTGACTTTAGTAATATCCCTTTTGGGAGCCCAGAGCATATTCATATAGTAACGGAGGCCAAGAAATTGGCTTTTGAAGATCGTGCAAAGTATTATGCGGATCCTGACTTTGTAAAAATTCCTTTGGATACACTTTTATCAAAGTCGTATGCAAAAATAAGAGCTGCTCAAGTTTCAATGGAAAGAGCAGGCAGATATGAAGCCGGCGAAATCAGTAAAGGGGAAACCATTTACCTCACCACTGCTGATAAATTTGGGAATATGGTTTCCCTCATACAAAGTAATTACAGAGGTATGGGTAGCGGAATGGCGCCACCCAAATTGGGCTTTATGTTGCAGGACCGTGGAGAATTATTTTCTCTTAAAAAAGGTGATGCAAACGAATTTAAACCCCGAAAACGACCATTTCACACAATTATTCCTAGCTTTGTCACCGAAAATGGAAAGCCATTAATGAGTTTTGGTGTGATGGGTGGAGACTTTCAACCGCAAGGACATGTTCAAATTATTATGAACCTTTTTGACTTCGGAATGGGACTCCAGGAAGCCGGTGATGCCCCCAGATTTGACCACGATGGTTCCTCAACTCCACTGGGAGAAGTTAGTACTGATAGAGGGACCATAAGGATGGAATCAGGGTTTGATTATGAGACCATAAGGGCTCTTATGAAATTGAGGCATAGTGTAGGGTTTGCAAATGGTGTTTATGGTGGCTACCAGGCAATCATGAGAGATCACGAAAAGAATGTCTACCTCGGCGCTTCTGAATCCAGAAAAGATGGTCAAAGTGTTGGCTATTAAATTGTCAAAGATTTATCATAATTTATTCGTACCTTAAGGAACGATAAAACTGTCCCTAACTTTGCTCCGTTTGTAAGATAGATCTTGCCCAAATACCTAAACACAGATAAAGGGTTCTGGCTATGAAGACCTTTACTTAAGGTCTTTAATCATAAATGCCACAGGAATAACCTGTGCTATATCGGAGTTATTATGGTTCACATACTGGATTTAAAATTTCAAAATGCCCCGCATACAATTGCGGCATTTTTAGTCGAAACAGAAGATGGCCCTGTTTTAATTGAAACAGGCCCCTACTCTACTTTTCCTGTCCTTGAAAAAGAGGTTGCCAAATTAGGATTCAAAATAGAGGATATTAAACATGTATTTTTAACGCATATACATTTTGATCATGCAGGCGCAGCCTGGGCACTGGCCAAAACAGGTGCAAAAATTTATGTTCACCCGGCAGGAGTAAAACACCTGGCAGATCCAACCAAGTTATACAATTCAGCGAAGAGGATTTACGGAGATAAAATGGAGGTCCTTTGGGGTGAAATGAATACAATTCCTGAATCTCAAATTATACCCGTCGATAATAAGACGAAGATTAAGGTAGGTAAAACAAAATTTAAGGCCTGGCATACACCCGGACATGCAACCCACCATATTGCATGGCAATTGGATAATGAACTCTTTACAGGCGATGTTGGTGGAGTTCGTATTGATGGAGGTATTCCCTTGCCACCCTGCCCTCCGCCTGATATAAACCTACCTGAATGGATGGACAGTATTCGCCTTATCCTCGATAAGCGTTTTGACCGATTGTATCTAACGCATTTTGGACCGGTTGAAGATGTGAGGGAACATCTGGTAGAGTTAAGAGGACGATTGAAAAACTGGGCAAACTGGATTAGACCGTTGTTGGAAAACAAGCTATCACAAGAGGAAATTATTCCTAAGTTCTCCAATTATGTGCATGAGCAACTCGAAGCAGCCGGTGTTTCCAAAGAAACCATAGCCCACTATGAAAGCGCAAATCCTGCCTGGATGAGTGTCGCAGGATTGACAAGATATTGGGTAAAGGTGGAAGGGCTGGATTATCAAGGGTAAGCTTATCTAAAACTAATCTAAATAAGATTTGGTTGTCTGTATAGAGAAGCCTATTTTTGCGCAAACGTTTTATTGAATGAAGTCTAATATATCACTTGTCATTGCAGATGGCCATTTCTTAATCCGTCATGGATTGAAATGCCTTTTCAACCGCAACCCGGCTTTCAGGTTGTTGGGTGAAGTAGACAATGAAGAGCGATTATTTAGCCTGTTGGAGGAAAAGAAACCTGATATCGTCATATTGGATCCTCACCAAAAAGACGTTTTTTCTCTTGAGACCATCAAAAGGGTCCATAAAATGCACCCGGAAACCAATTTCATTGTAATCAGCGGAGATTGGGAAAAGTCTACAGTGTATAAGACACTTGAAATGGGTGTTTCTTGCTATTTGACCAAAGAATGTGATGACCGTGAGATTTTGGAGGCAGTAGAATCTGTATCAAAAGACGAACGATTCTTTTGTAAAAAAATCCTAAATCTAATTTGGGAAAAGTCCTTTGGGAAAGAAGATGATTGTACGGGCACTCCCCTGTCAGCCCGAGAAATTGAAATCGTCAAATTGGTAGCATGTGGCAAGATTACTAAAGAAATTGCATCGGAGCTAAAGTTGAGTCCTCACACGGTTTATACCCATCGCAAAAATATTATGCGAAAATTAAAATTGAGCTCGACACCTGAGTTGGTACTCTATGCTGTTAATACGGGTCTAATCGAAGCAGAAAATCAAAAATTATCCGCTTAATTTTCTCCCTTTTATTTTACCACTTTGTAAACATTTAACCCCACCTTTGGAGCCAATTAGCAAAGGATGGAAAGTATTTTACAACTTGATCAAGCGCTGTTTCAATTTGTCCATGTGGATTTATCCAATGGCTTCTTTGATTTTTTATTACCCATTTGGAGAAACAAACTTACCTGGCTTCCTTTTTATGTAGCGCTTTTGGCATTTCTATTATACAAATATAAAATGCAGGGTTTGTACATCGTCCTTTTGACTATTACCACAGCTTCCCTCTGTGATTATACCTCCAGTTCCATCTTGAAACCAGCTTTTGACAGAACCAGGCCTTGTAACACAGTTTCATTACAACAAATAATTATACCAAGGGTGGATTGTGGCAGTGGGAAAAGTTTCCCTTCAAGTCATGCTACCAACCATTTTGGCATTGCTGTCTTTTTAATCCTTGTTTTTGGAAAAATGAAAACTAGGTGGAAGGTAATGTTGTTATTTTGGGCCGGGTTGATAGCTTTTGCTCAAGTATATGTAGGTGTACATTTTCCCTTAGATGTGCTGGGTGGTAGTTTGTTGGGAACGCTCCTTGCATTTTTTGTTTACGTTTTTTCAAAAAAGCTTTTTCCGGCAGTTTATCAATTTGATCAAATTACATGAGTTTACTGGAGTACATATTGTTGTTTTGTTGTGTTCTAGCCGGAGGACTAATCCCATATTTTTTTACGGGTTATAAAAAGAAGACCCTAAAACTAGTGTTGAGTTTTAGTGGTGCATATTTGTTGGGAATCACAGCGCTACACCTTTTGCCTGAGGCATTTCAAGGAAAAAGCACCGGAATAGGATACTGGATTTTAATTGGTTTTTTTATCCAACTGATATTGGAAATTTTCTCCAAAGGAATCGAACATGGCCATATTCATCCGAGTCATCATCTCAATTGGACCTTTGCCTTCCAAATAATGGTTGGCCTTAGTTTACACGCATTTATTGAAGGATTACCCCTGGCCAATTATGATACGTTCCATCATCACCTCCACGAAGGAGAGACCCATTATAATTCTTTCCTTTTAGGAATCCTTTTGCATAAACTCCCAGCAGCTTTTGCTCTCTCCAGCGTGCTTTTGATGTCCGGATTTAAAAAGCAAACAACCCTCATTCTATTGATCTTCTTTGCATCCATGTCACCATTAGGCGGTCTGGTAGGTGATTTGCTAAGCCTGGATAGCATTGGTTACCAAAAACTCTTAGGTTTGGTAGTAGGTACTTTTCTGCACATTTCAACCACCATCCTTTTCGAAAACGATGAAAATGCACATCACCAGGTGTCTGTGTACAAATTACTGGCTGTCGCAGGAGGAGTAGGCCTTGCATTATTGTCATCCTAACTATGAGTGATAAACATTTTAACGCCAGCTATTCCGATCATTCCCGAAATACATTCATTTTAGCTTTAGCTAAAATAAAATCCAGTTAATCCATTAATCCAGCAAATCCCATTCAAATAAACTTTTGGCTTCAGCCAAAAAGTAATCCTGCTAATCCCAAAATCCTGCAAATCCTACTCCTGGTGGAGGGTAAGCTTTTCAAAAACTACCCTACCGTTTTGATTGATCTTTAAAACATAAAGTCCCGTCGCCAAGGCAGATAGGTCTAAGGTTCTTTCAGTGCTTGAGTGGACCATCTTCCCATTCAAATCAAACACCTGCGTAATTACATCTCCAGGGAAGTTGGAGTGGATTTCTACAGCTCCATTTGAAGGATTAGGATAAAATGATAGTTGAAGGTCATCAACTTCCGTGTTGTTCAGGAAGATATCAAGCAACCCTGCTCTTGGACCTTGCAACATTGCGTTCATCAATCCAACCTGTTCTTTTGTAAATATACTTTGGCAGCTTTCAGGAGTGTAATTCATATAGTTCTCATACATATCCGGCAATTGATCACTTGTACAGGAATTTAAAAGACCAAGGTCATCACAAGTGAAAGTTGTCGGGTCAAAATTCTGACCTAATTGGTCAGAAATGGAGGATGCCATAGGTGGAGTATCATCAATTCCATCATCTTCATCACAAGGGCCGTCACCCCATGCATGTCGTAATCCAAAATAATGTCCCATTTCATGGGAAAGGGTCCTGCCCTGGTCGTTTGATCCAATCAGTGAACCTGCCGTAGGATTATTAGGGCCGACAGCCTGATAATGTAAGACAACGCCTTCAACCTCTTCTAAATTAGGTGGTAAGGTCCCAGCAGGCCAATTGGGTGCATCAGCCGGTGGATAAGCAAATCCCAATAAGAAAGGTTCAGATTCGCCGGGGACCAACTCTATTCCATAATTGCCTATCCAGATATTTATGTACCGTGTAGGATCCCATGCATCAACTCCACCTTTGTCAAAACTTTTGATATCATCTAAACCTGCTGTCAATCCACTTCCTCCCAATGCATCCGTCAGACAATCCAGTTGTTCTTGAGATAGCGTGTCGGCAGTAATATCGATTCCACAATCAAAAATAGCCTGAAGCAGGGTTCCAAAATCAATTTGCATAAAGCTGGGTACATCAGTTTGTATCCTGTTTATTCCGGTTGTCGGATTCCCGTTTGGATCGAATTGAGCCAGCACAAATTCAATATTGGCATTATCACCCAGGTCTTTATAAATGGGTCTCGTTACAAAATCATTGGCCGGGTTATAATTAAAGTCTTCATTTAATCTTGCCAGCTGGTCAAATATTACCTGATCAGGAATATTCTGTTGTGGTGTATTGTACACCACATGGAAAACCACCTGTACCTTTTGGTCAGATCTCGTGCTTACAAATCCATTTTTGTACTGTTGCCTGGCAGTTTCAAATGCCCTATTTACCGCATCCTGGTAATCTGGTTCATATTGCTCCATTACTTTTACCATCTGTGGCGTACCACAAGGCAATAATTGAGCATCCAACTGAAAAGAAAAAAGGAGAATTGAAAAGAAAAGTAAAACCTTAGCATTCATAGTTATTCATTTTAGAACAAGATAAAACTAAAAATGAATATCAATTAAAAAAGGCCGTTAAATGAATAACGAAGTTATTCCCAAATTCAGCTTCAGCTGAAAAATCCTGCTAATCCCATAATCCAGCCAATCCCACTCCATAATCCCTTTTGGCTTCAGCCAAAAAGTAATCCAGCTAATCCCATAATCCAGCAAATCCTACTCCTGGTTACACTGACCGCCAACTACCTCGTAGGTGGAGGCATTCAATTGCTTGAATTTACAATGGAAGGCGATTTCAAGGATTTCGAAAACGGTGCTTAGGTCCTCACCTTTGAAATCGGTATCGAAGGAACAATTGATAATATTAGTATTGTCAGTTATGAAGTTGACCTTGTAGATGCGTTGAATATCCTCAAAAATTTGTGCAACCGGAGCATCAATGAATACCAGTTGTTTTTCCATCCAACCACCGACGTTGTATCCCTCACCTGGTTTCTTTTCCAGCATTTTGGCGTTTAGGTCCAGCAAGGCAAGGTCACCTTTCTCTAACAGAACACCTTTAGATTGATTTGGAGGGCTCACCTTTACTTTTCCTGATTTCACCTCTACTTCTGCTTCTTTTTCGTCTGCATAATCTCTAACGTTGAAAGAAGTTCCTAAAACTTCAACCTTTATATGGTCAGCTGAAATGATGAAGGGCTGATTTTCATTTCTTGTAACATCGAAGAAAGCTTCACCTGAAAGGGTGACAGAACGATTAGCTGTTCCAAAATCAACGGAGACTTTAAGTGTGGAATTTTCATTCAAAGTGACTATCGAACCATCAGGAAGCTCAATCTGTTTGGTCTCCTGATTGGTAGTTGCATAAAACATTTCAGTTCGGTTACCCAAGAAATTGTTTTGCAACAGAAATACAAAAGCCACCAAAATTAAAACTGCAGCAGCATATGGCAATGCTCGTCTCCCCATTGGAACCACTTTGCCTTTTTGCTCTGCCTTTATTCTGTCTTCAAACTTACGCCAGGCAGCATCCACATCAGGTTGATGTGACTTTTGATACTTCCCGCTTATTTCCCAAAACTTATCCATTTATATTCCGGATTTTCCTTCTTTATTGCTGTTCATTTGCTAAAACTATACTCATGACACCAAATTTCCTATTCCCCCCTATGCCTTCCTATCATTTAATTAGTTATTGAAGTCAGGTATCCGACATTAACTGTCATCCTCCAAAAACCCTGCTAGGTTTTCCCTCAAAAACTTAAGGGCTTTACTAATCTGATTTTCAACTGTTTTGTCCGAAATTTCAAGCTTTTCTGCTATTTCCCTGTAAGATAACTCCTCATAACGGCTTAATATGAATATTACCCGACATCGTTGAGGTAATTGATCAATCAGGTTGGTAATTTTTTCTTCCATTTCCTCGGCTTCCATTTTTTGTTGTGCTTTAGGGTCGCCGGTTGAAAGGGATGGTAATTGTTCATCAGAGGCAAAATTGATTTTTCGATCCCTGAAATAGTTTAGGGTTTTATTGATAGCTGCTCTCCTCAGGTATGGTTTTAATGAACTGGTTATTTTAAGGTTTTCCTTCTTTTTCCATAATTCAAAAAAGACATCCTGAGCAATATCTTCTGCCAATCCCGAGTCATTTGAAACACGATAAACAATATTAACAAC
Organism: Saprospiraceae bacterium; assembly: GCA_020436955.1. Taxonomy (GTDB): domain Bacteria; phylum Bacteroidota; class Bacteroidia; order Chitinophagales; family Saprospiraceae; genus JAGQWW01. The sequence continues at coordinate 7,300 of JAGQWW010000068.1, forward strand.
GTAAGGAAAATACTTTCGAAAAATCAGTTCAATGCCCTTCTCAGGATCTTGCTGCAACAAATCCACTATTGCTTCATCTGAGGAAGGGGTTTGCATAAGTGTTACGCGATTTAGGCTTTAAATATTTGGCAGGGATGAATGAAATTTCCTTATTTCGGCTGAAATGTAGGTTAAAATCCAAAATTTTAAAAGATTAAAAATCAGAAAAGAAGAATTGGTAGGAAAACCGTCACAAATAAGTGGACTTATCAAAATAGACAGGCAGAATTTTAAAAAATTGTAAATTCTTAAATACCTTACCCTGTCGATTCACCTAAAATTAATGAACTAGAAATATGAGAAAAAACGCTTTACTCTTATTACTGAGCCTTATTCTTTCACCTTTCATGGCTTTTGCCCAGGAAGGTGGATTGGATGAAAAGATAAATGGATTTGTGCAGCCTGCAACCGATTGGATTGCAGGTGTTGTTTTTTTTGCGGTAAATATCGGCGGGCTGGATGTTCCAATCGTTTTAATTGTACTAATAGCAGCCGCGTCTTATTTCACTATCTATTTTGGCTTCCCCAATTTTACCAGGTTTAAGTTGGCTATTGATGTGGTCCGTGGTAAATATGATAATGTCGCTGGTGAGCCTGAAGTATTAGATAAGGACATCATCACGCGAGATGGTGACAACCCTGACACAGTTGCTATTGAAGGTCATCACGGAGAGGTTACTGCTTTCCAGGCCTTGACTGCAGCCCTATCTGCAACAGTTGGTTTAGGAAATATTGCAGGGGTAGCGATTGCTATCGCTATTGGTGGTCCGGGAGCTACCTTCTGGATGATTCTGGCAGGTATCCTTGGTATGGCCTCTAAATTTACTGAATGTACCCTAGGGGTAAAATACCGTGAAATTGGACCTGATGGAACCGTTTATGGAGGCCCTATGTATTACCTTTCAAAAGGACTTTCTGAAAAAGGTATGGCTGGTTTTGGAAAAGGACTTGCCATTTTTTATGCGATAATGTTGGTAGGTGGTTCGTTTGGAGGCGGAAATATGTTCCAGGCTAATCAGGCAGCAGCGCAATTCTCATCTTTATTTGAGTCTACTTCCGGTTGGGTTGGTACCGGATTTGGTACTGTGGTTGCATTGCTTGTAGCCATCGTAATCATCGGTGGTATCAAAAGAATTGGAAAAGTTACCGAAAAGGTAGTTCCTTTTATGGTGGGTATTTATGTGTTAGCAGCTGTGATTATTTTGATTACACATGCAAGCTGGATCCCTGCAGCCATTGGTCAGATTTTCGAAGGAGCATTCACCGGAGCCGGTATTGCCGGTGGTATGGTGGGTGTAATTATTCAGGGTTTCAAAAGAGCAGCCTTTTCCAATGAAGCGGGCGTAGGTTCTGCATCTGTGGCACACTCTGCCGTTAAGACCAAATACCCGGCAAGTGAAGGTGTAGTGGCTCTATTGGAGCCTTTCATTGATACGGTAATAGTTTGTACCATGACTGCCCTGGTTATCATCATCTACAACATGAATGGTGCCTTTGAATATGGTGCAGTTACCGGTAACTCGGTAGTAGTAAATGGAGAAAGCCTGGGTGGTGTAAACCTAACTGCCGCTGCGTTTGATGATGTATTACCTGGATTTTCATATGTATTGACGCTTGCAGTTATCTTATTTGCGTTTTCTACTATGTTGTCATGGTCCTACTATGGTTTGCAGGCATGGAAATTCCTTTTCGGAAAAAGCAAAGTAGCCGACCTGAGTTACAAAATATTATTCCTGTTGTTTATCGTAGTTGGAGCTGCTGCCAGCCTGGGTGCTGTAGTTGATTTCTCCGATGCTATGATTTTCGCCATGATTTTCCCGAATATGATTGGTCTAATCATCCTGGCTCCCAAAGTTAGAGATGAAGTGAGAAGATATCTGACTGCTATTCGCAGTGGATCGTTAGACTCTAAATAATTTACGAAGTACGAATGATGAGTGACGAATTGCCACTCGTCATTCGTACTTCGTCATTCGTAATTTTTTCATATGAATATCATCTGTATCGGCAGAAATTACGCTGAACACGCTGCTGAATTGAACAATGCAGTACCTGATAAACCGGTAGTGTTCATGAAGCCACCTACGGCTTTGCTGGTGAATAATAAACCTTTTTATTATCCGGAGTTCACAAAAGACCTGCATTACGAATGTGAGGTGGTGCTAAAGATTTGTAAAAACGGAAGATATGTACAGCCAGAATTTGCCTCCTCTTATTTCGACCAGGTTGGATTGGGAATAGATTTTACAGCAAGGGACCTGCAATCTGAGCTCAAAAAGAAAGGACATCCATGGGAAATAGCCAAAGGTTTTGACCATTCTGCTGTCTTAGGCCAAATGGTGCCAAAGGAAGAAGTTGCAGTCGAAAATATTGAGTTTAAACTCATGAAAAACGGCATTCCTGTTCAACACGGCTTTACAAAAGAAATGCTTTTCACCTTTGAACATATTATTTGCTACGTCTCCCAATTTTTCAAACTTCACATCGGAGACTATATCTTTACTGGAACTCCTCAAGGCGTTGGCCCTGTAACCATCGGAGACAAATTTGAAGGGATTTTAACCACAAATGCTGGTGAGAAAACACTGTTTGAAACAGAAGTCAGGTAGAAATATGGTCTTTGGTCTTTAGTCTTTGGTCTTTGGATGCTTTTAGCTATTGGCTATTAGCTGTTAGCATCTTTTA
>JAGQWW010000689.1 GCA_020436955.1 Saprospiraceae bacterium
CACAAAACTGGGTAATTTGCTGCCGTATTGTACAATAAGGCAATTGCTAGAATTAAAGCCAGCCAGAATCTCAAATCCTTGTAGAAGACCGGTTCTGATTCGGCTTTTTCCATAGCGTCGGATTTCCTAGCAGGAATTGTTTTTTCTGTATTCATTTTCATCAGTTAGAGAATAAAGAAATCCTATCGCGTCTCAGGCTATCTCTGAAAAGCTTTGTTGATAGTGTTTGCAGACCATCCTATGCAGAATGATCGTCATACTGTAATTGACTTCTTTAGGGAATTTACAACTGAGTGGTTGGTATTACTTTTCCAAAAAAGATGCCAACAGAATTTATCCTAATGTGATAGATACCCATTGTATGGTAAGGCTAAACATTTGAATCAGAATGGTACACTTTTTTAACGGTTTGGTATGGGGTGTTTTCCTGGCAATTCTGGTCGGACCATTGCTGTTTGCCCTCCTGCAAACAACCCTTGAAAAGGGCGTAAAATATGGGGTTT
>JAGQWW010000690.1 GCA_020436955.1 Saprospiraceae bacterium
GGCTAGGCTAAAATTTATTAGGGACGTAAAGATAAAAAGGGTTTGGTCATTGGGCTGTTAGGGGTTCCATGTTGGTAGGTCAAGGGCATGCCCTTGACCTACCAACATGTATATTTTAATAGCCAAATCAAAAACAAAAATTCTAAATTCTAAAATTATACTCTCTTCAATTCTTTCCTAAAAATACTCAACAGGACATACACTACCATTCCTACCACCAAAGACAATACAATACCTAATAAAAAGCTTCCTACAAGGTATTGAAGGATGTTTTCCCAAACGTCTGACAGACTGAGTTCGGCATCCCAGCTAAGGTCTTTCAATTTTTCTGACGGTGTTATGAGTATGCCGCCCATTTTATAACTCCCGATTAAAATAAAAGGAATCATAGGTGGTATGCTGATGTGGCCTGCTACCAGCGCAATTACTTTATTCAATTTGAAAAGCACGCAAAAGAAAACGATGAGGATGATTTGATAGCCCCAAAAAGGTGAGACCCC
>JAGQWW010000069.1 GCA_020436955.1 Saprospiraceae bacterium
AAGGCTTTCCAAATAGCAGCCCCCCTCGAGTGGGGAAGGGGGGTGACCACCCAGGATATTGAATCCCCTTTCCCCATCACCAATCCCCTATCCCCAATCTCCTACCACCATTCCCAAAAACAAAAAAGCCTGACCGGAGACCGATCAGGCTTTTTTAGCAAGCAATAACACTTAGGTTTATTCTGCTTGTTCTCTTGCCGCGTATCTAGAGTTGGCAAATTTCTTGTTGAATTTATCGATACGTCCTGCGCTATCAACAAACTTCATTTTACCAGTGAAGAATGGGTGAGATGCGCTGGAGATTTCTAGCTTAATCAAAGGGTACTCGTTGCCGTCTTCCCAAACGATACTATCTTTTGTAGGTGCACATGAACGAGTGACAAATGATACATCGCAAGAGAAATCCTTGAACACAACCATTCTGTAATTATCTGGATGAATACCTTTTTTCATTGTATACTTTTTAATCTATTTTCCAAATGAGGCGCAAAAATAAGTAATATCTTGAAATGATGTCATATTTTTTTAAAAATAATTAAGAAAAACCATCATTTTTCGATGCTCAGGGGTATTAATTTGTGTTTAACTCTTACCTTTTGTGCACAAACTTAATTCCTAACACAGAATTGCAGGGTCAATTTGAAATGGTTAAAAGGCATATTGGACTTTCTTTTTTATGGCAATTTTTGGATTGCCTTGTGTGCTTTTGCCTTGATTTTACAGACCGAATACCTTGAAACGCATAAGCTGATTCTAACAGATTACAGTCTCTTTGTCTTTTTCTCCACTTCCTTTTTATATGGCATTCATCGTATCCTCGGATTGAAGAAGCTTTCAAGTTTTCTTGATAAAGGTCGATTTGTTACCATCAATTACAGGAAAACTCACATCCTTATCATTTCCATTTTAGCAGGAGCTGCAGCTGCCTGGTTTTATTGGCAGCTCGATGTTAAAACAAAAATGGGATTACTCATTCCAGCTGTGCTTTCCCTGGGTTATGTGTTTCCTATTCTGGGCCCATATGGGCGACTCCGGGATCTCAATTATGTAAAGATTTTCCTTATTGCCTTCATTTGGTCAGCAGTCACCTCCACCCTACCCTTTATCGAATTGGGAGGCACCAATCATTGGTTTGCCGCTTTGATGTTTGTCGAAAGAGCCCTGTTTGTATTTGCTATTACGATTCCGTTTGACATCCGGGACTATTCGATCGATTCCTATTCTGAGGTCAAGACCTTTCCCATTACGCTGGGTATTCGAAAATCCATTCAATTGGCAGCAGTATTGTTGATAATCATGGTAGCCCTGGTTTTTGTACAGGGATATCTTGGCTTCTATAGCAGTGGTGCAATGGTTGGCCTGAGTCTAAGTGCTGCCCTGACTTACTTTTTCATTTTAAAATCACCGGAAGTCACGCATGACTATTATTTTACCGGATTGATGGACGGCACCATGATTTTACAGGCCATTTTGACCATCTTTTTCGCCTGGTTTGTTTAAGGCAGAGTCATTTTTTTCCTTTTTAAATAAGATTCTTAAAAATTTGCCTTCAAACAGCATCAAAAATGCATTTGGGGGAATAAAAAGCTAATTTTTTCTGACCTTTGTCGCTTCATTTTAATTTGAACCTATGCGCCGAGAAATCAACGGATGGCACAGTCCATCTTTAAACAAACACATGGAGATTGTGACTTATGGTCACTTTGGATTTTCACTTTTATTATTACCTACCGCTGCTGCAGATTATCTGGAATACGAAAGATTCCTTTTAATCGATGCTTTGCAGCCAATGATTGAAGCAGGAAAAGTGAAAGTATTTTCCATCAACAGCATCAACTCTGAAAGCTGGCTCAATCGAAACATGCATCCAAGGCATAAGTCCATTCGTCACAGCCAGTTCAATGACTATGTGTACAACGAGGTAGTTCCTTTTATAAAAAACAGCACCTCACCTGATACTCCCATTGTAGTCAGTGGAGCATCTTTGGGCGCATTGCATAGTGCAAATTTATTTTTTAAAAGACCGGACCTCATCAATGGTGTTATCGCCATGAGTGGTGTGTATGATTTACAATCTTACACAGATGGCTATTACGATGAGGACGTATATTTTAATTCTCCGATCGCCTACCTTCCTAATTTGGGTGACCATGGTCAACTGGAGCAGATGCGCAGGAGTGCCATTCATATCATGACCGGTTCGGGTGCATATGAATCACCTGAAGCGAGTAAAAATTTATCAGGCATCCTTAATGCGAAAAGCATACCCCACAACCTGGAAATTTGGGGACCTGATATGCGCCATGACTGGCCTACCTGGAGAGCCATGTTACCATATGTAATCGAGACGAAATTCTAAGCAACCTACATGGAAGTTTTGGCGGCCCTGGACTGGAGGGAAGGATTAGCTGTATTGTTCGGCCTTGCCTACGTGGTCCTTGCTGCCAAAAACAGTGTTTGGTGTTGGTTTTGGGGCATTATTAGTTGCTTTTTGTGGGCCTGGGTGGCTTACGATTTGTACGATCTTTATATCGATGCTCTTCTACAGCTTTTTTATGTCGGCATAAGTGCATGGGGTATCTACAATTGGTTGTACGGAGGCAAAGGAGAGCAGGAATTGCCCATCACAACCATGACAAGTCGTTCCCATATCATCATCATTTCCACAGGATTAATAGGAAGTGGTTTGACCGGTTATTTCTTTGCTACGTACACTGCCGCTGCTGCTACCTACCTCGATGCATTTACCACGGTATTTTCCATCATCACCACCTTCCTGGTTATTCGAAGGAAACTGGAAAACTGGTTGTACTGGATTGTAATTGATGCCGTATATATTTTCTTGTACGCCTCCAGAGGCTCTACCCTTTTCACTTTGTTGTTTGTGGCGTACTTGATTATTGCGGTGATTGGGTATTTGGGGTGGAGAAGGGAAATGGGGGAATGGGGGAAATGGGTAAATGGGTAAATGGGATTTACGAATTACGGTTTAAGATTTACGGCATCTTGGAAGAAGGCGAATAGCGAATAGCGAATAGCGAATAGCGAATAGCGAATTTCCAACCCTAAATCTCTAAAATGAAGTATTTCCAACATTAGATCCTTAAAAAAGAACAGAAGGTCAATGGCATGCCATTGACCTTCTGTTCTTTTTTAAACCACCGACAAGCGACCAGAATCTAGCATCCTGCTTCCAGCCGGGGTTGGCTTCGACAAGCACAGCCAACAGAGCGGAGTTCGGATTTCACAAATCCTATTCGCCCATTCACCTATTCACCCACTCCCACCTCCAGCAACTAGCATCCAGAATCCAGCCACATTCTTCTAGCCAGGGTTGGCTTCGACAAGCTCAGCTAACGGAGCGGAGTTCGGATATCACAAATCCTATTCACCTATTCACCTATTCACCCACTCCCACTTCCATCTAGAATCCAGAATCCAGCCTCATTCTTCCAGCCGGGGTTGGATTCGACAAGCTCAGCTAACGGAGCAGAGTTCGTAGTTCACAAATCCTATTTGCCCATTCACCTATTCACCCACTCCCACTTCCATCTAGAATCAAGCATCCAGAATCCAGAATCCAGCCTCATTCTTCTAGCCAGGGTTGGATTCGACAAGCTCAGCTAACAGAGCGGAGTTCGGATTTCACAAACCCTATTCACCCACTCCCACTTCCAGCAACTAGCATCTAGCATCCAGCTCCCAGCCATCATCTCCACCAGGCTTTCAACAAAATATCTTTGGTAGTGCCATCCGGCAAAGTAATGGTTGCGATGCGATCGCAGGTTCCATCTCCGTAATCCAGGATGGCAGTATTGGCACCTCGGGTCAACTCAACAATACCCTGAGTGATGTTGAAACATGTGCGAGGCTTGATAAGACCTGTTGTGATGAAGGCTGAGAAGGAATTGCCTGCACGGTTGGTTCCTGTTACAGAGCCATTGATTTCGTATACATCGTCCAAACGCTCAGGCGTATCGGCGCCTTCGATTTTGCAAAGGTCATGGCTTCCGGTAAAGGAAGCAGACGTTCCGTTTGGAAAGGTAATAGTCTTATCGACCGTACGACTGAAGCAAGGGTAACCAGCTGCATCTCCATTGTTAACCCAGGTATTGGTTCCATCAACAGATGCGCCATCGACTGTGAAGTCCACGAAAGTGAGGGTGCGGGTAGCACCAGGATTTTTGGGGTCATCGCTAATGGTAACGATAATTTTTCCTGACAATTCACGGCCATTTCTAGCTGTACATCCTGTTCCATAATCCAGTGTGATGGTGTTGGGGTATTCACCCAATGGTTTATCCATGGTTACGGTTACACAATTGCTTCGGTCTTCAACGGTTCCTTCCACCAGGCCATCGAGGGTAAGGTCAAATTCCTGGTCCATATCTTCGGTAATGGTTTGTAAGGCAGTGAAATCTTCACCTGTGGAGGTCATGGTATCCTGTACAATTGCAGCGTCTTTCTCACAAGAGGTAAAAACAAACATCATAGATGCCAAAAGCATCGTGCTTAGCAACAACTTTTTCATTTTCCTGATTTTTTAGTGTTTAATAAATGGACTTCAAAAGGTAGACGGACCATCTTCAAATGCGCGCAGAAAACAGATTGTCAGGTAAGGTTCACATCATAAATAGAAATGTAATTTGGATTAAACACTACTATTGACTGGAATAGTATCTGATGGTTTAACCGATTTGAAAAAAAAATTATTTTTTTCTTCATACAGTTTAAATAAGCATACTTGCCTTGACTATATTTGCCACGTATGCAAAGAGGCCGTACCATATTAAGTAAGGAACATTTCCAATTGACCATCGAGCGATTGTGTCATCAATTGATCGAGCAGTACGACGATTTCTCCAATACCTGCCTGGTTGGCATTCAGCCACGAGGTGTATTTTTCTCCGACCGTTTGAAAGAAAGACTAACCGACATCCTCGGCTCTTCTAATTTTGATTACGGCAAATTGGACATCACTTTTTACCGTGATGATTTCAGACATCGGGAAAAACCTTTGAAAGCCTACTCGAACCAAATGGAGTTCCTGGTAGAAAACAAAAAGGTCTTATTGGTAGATGATGTATTGTATACCGGTAGAACCATTCAAGCAGCACTAGCGGGTTTACAAGATTACGGAAGGCCGGAAAGCGTCGAATTGGTCGCACTGGTAGACAGGAGATTCAACAGGCATTTGCCGATTCATGCGGACTATGTTGGAATTACGATTGATGCGCTGGATGAAGCATACGTAAAAGTAGAATGGAAAGAGACGGATACATCCGACAGGATTTTATTGTATCCGCATAAAGTATAGATTTTTTAATAGGCGAGACACAAATTCATGGCAGAACAACTTAGCACGAATCACCTGCTCGGGATCAAGGACCTTACTCCACAGGATATTCAGCTAATTTTCGAAACCGCTGATACCTTCAAGGAAGTTATTAATCGCCCTATTAAAAAAGTGCCTTCCCTACGCGACATAACCATTGCAAATATATTTTTTGAAAATTCGACTCGTACGAGAATCTCTTTTGAGTTAGCTGAAAAGAGGTTATCAGCCGATGTGTTGAATTTTTCTGCATCTTCCTCCTCTGTCAACAAGGGTGAAACCCTGTTGGATACCGTCAACAATATCCTGGCAATGAAAGTGGATATGGTAGTGATGCGCCACCCGGCTCCAGGAGCACCGCATTATCTATCAAAGCGTATCAAAGCCAATGTGGTAAATGCAGGAGACGGTACACACGAACACCCTACCCAGGCATTACTTGACGCATTTTCGATGCGTGAACAGTTAGGAGACCTGGGTGGAAAAAAGATTGCCATTTTTGGTGACATCTTACATTCAAGAGTTGCTTTGAGTAATATATTTTGTTTACAAAAACTCGGAGCGGAAGTAACGGTCTGTGGTCCCCCTACCCTCATTCCTAAATTCATCCATAAACTTGGTGTAAAGGTCAGCCATAATGTAAGAGAGACATTGCAGTGGTGCGATGTTGCGAACATCCTTCGTATACAGTTGGAAAGACAGGACATCAAGTTTTTCCCATCCTTGCGCGAATACTCTCAACATTTTGGTATTAACAAAGGCTTGCTGGATAGCCTGAAGAAAGAAATTGTAATCATGCACCCGGGTCCTATCAACCGAGGCGTGGAAATTACCAGTGATGTAGCAGACTCTGACCATTCCATCATTTTACAACAAGTTGAAAACGGAGTTGCAGTAAGGATGGCAGTTTTATTCCTACTGGCTGCAAAACGCGGATAAGGTCATGCAACCTTTTTGATTATTTTCGCACTTATTTGTACATTAGTATAGGCTTTCACAAGAGTCTTTGGAGTCTTCCCAACTTCTATCTTGCGCCCTAATCCTGGATAAAGATTTAGTAAGACGCTTTAAAGCGTTAATGTGATTTTTTATACGGCAATTAATACCTAAATTGCTATTGATTTACCATGGCCTTAAACTATGCCCATATGATCTGTAAACCTCGCCTTTTACTGTTGATTTCCCTATTAGGATTTACTTTTCTCAAATTACAAGCCCAAGACTGTTCCTCGATTATTGTGGAGGACAAAAAAATAAACAGCATACATATCCTCAAGACCAGTAGTCAGGTATTGGTAGTGAGAGGAAATTACAGTTACAGTATCGAATTGTTGCACGACGATAAAGGCTTCATCGGTCGCATGTTTTCCAAAAGTGGCGTTGAATTTAATACAGACGATGAGGTAATCTTCATGGATAACAAACAGCAGCGAAGATCCTACAAGTTTATTGCAATGGGAGAAGTGTTGAAGCAAGGGGGTGCCCCTGTTTTCACCAACGACCTAAAAATGGATGCTGAAGCTATTAAATGGTTTTCAGAAGGAACCATAGAAACCATTTATATCAAAAACAACATCAGTAACCAGATGCGGAAATTTACGGTCAACCCAAACCGTCAAGCCGAATTTGGTAACCAGGCCACCTGCTTTTACAATAAATTGGATAAATCCCTTATAAATACCTCCGAAGTGGTAGGTGTTGACCTTAGTGGAGGGGACCGTCCTATCAGTTCTACTTCCAGAAATAAAAAGCCGGTTAGTTCTACTCCGGTAAGTGGTGGCGGCGATAAAGCTACCCAGGAAGACGAACAGGAAGTTTCAACCTTAAGAAAAGAACTGGCCGATGAAAAGGTAAGGCTGAAGGAAGAAATAAAAGCAGAGCGTGAAAAAGCCGACCAGATTAAAAAGCAAATCCAGCAAGAGGTAATGCTGGCAAAGGAACAAGGCGAAGAGAAAAAGAAAGAAATTGCCAATGAGGTTTTGGATGCTCGGAAAAGAGCTGAAGTAGAAATGGAAAAGGCAAGAAAAGAGGTCGCAGATATGGTCCAGGATGCTCGTTCAAAGGCCAGTACCGAGATTGATAAAATTAACCTCAGTGTAGTAGAATCCCGTCAAAGAGCTTCTGAGGAAATTGCCAAAGCCAGAGATGCATCAGCAGCAGAAGTAGCGCAAGCCCGTCAACAAGCTGCTGACCAAATCAAGCAGGTAAAAGAGAGGTTGGAACAGGCTAAATTGGAATATGCCGATGAAATTGCCACCGCAAGAGAGAATTCGCAAAGTGAATTACTTCGCATCCGTGAAGAAACGGCCAACATGATAGCTGAAGCACGTAAACAAGCCAAGTCCGAACAAAACAAGACATCGGAAGAAGTGGTAGTTGCACAACAAAGTGCTTCTCAGCAAATTCTTTCCATCAAAGAAAAGGCTGCTGAAGAAGTAGCTCAAGCCAGAGAACAAGCAGTTATAGAAAAGGAAAAACTTGCTTTTGAAATAGCTGAAACCAGAAGGAAAGCTTCTGAGGAAAAAGCATTGATTAAACAAAATGCAGCTTCAGAAATTGCCGAATTAAAGGAATCGATAGCGAAGGAAAAAGAAGCAGCTGCACTGGAAGTAGCTGAATCGAAGAAAAAAGCAGCCGAGGAAATTGGCGAGACCAAACAACTGGTTGCACAGGAAAAAGAACGCGCCAGAAATGAGATTGAAACCACCAAACAAAGTGCTTCTGAAGAAGTAGCTGAAACCCGCCAGGCAGCAGAAGCTCAAAAAGCCACCATTGCTGAAAATGTAAATCAAGCCCGCCAACGCGCTGCGATGACCATAGAACAAATCAGCAAAGAAGAAGCCGGTAAGATCAAATCGATACGTGAAAATGCAGCTGTAGAAAAAGAAAAGGTCGCTAATGAAGTCCTGGCTGCTAAAAAGCGTGCAGAGGAAGAAATGCTGAAAATTCAAAAGGAATTGCAAGATGCTATCGCTGCTGCCAAAGCCAAAGAAAATGAAGTAAAAGAAAAATCAGCCAAGGAGGTACAAGCTGCCAGAGTTAGAGCTGAAGAGGAAATAAAGCAAGCACAGGCAGAAGCACAGGCCCGCGTACAAGAAGCCAGCACCAATGCCGCCAATGCTAAGAATCAATATGCAACTTCCGTTGCTTCAGCACAAGAAACTTCTCAAGGCAAAATCAAACAAATCCAGGAAGAAGCTGCCGCTGCTATTGCTGCTGCGAAAGAAAATGAAGCTTCCGCTAAAAACACTTCTGCAGAAGAAGTTGTGCAAGCCAGAGAGAATGCAGCAAAAGAAGTACGTATAGCCAGAGAAAATGCAGCTAATGAAATTGCCAAAGCAAAACAACAACAGGTAGAAGCTGTAGAACTGGCTGCTACCTCCATCGCTGAAGCTAAACGAAATGCTGCTGAAACGATAGCTGAAGTCCAAAAAGGTGAGGCCGAAGCAGTCCAGAAAGCCCGAGAAGCTGCTGCTATTGAAAAACAAAAAATAGCAGGTAGTGTAGCTGAAGCCAGGGAAAGAGGTTCGCAGGAAATTTCACTTATCAAAGAACAAGTCGCAAATGAAATCAAACTTTCAAAAGAAGATGCGACCAAACAAAAAGAACAATTGGCCCTGGACGTACTAAAGGCCAGAGAAGAAGCAGCTGCCACTATCGCTACAACTCAAGAAAATGCTGCCCAGGAAGTTGCTGCTGCTCAGAAACAGGCTACTGAGGCAATTGCACTAGCACAAAAAGAGATGTTGGAAAAGAAAACTGCCTTCAAAGCAGAGATTGCCCAATCTGAGCAAGATGCCAAACAAAGCATCGCTGAAGCCAGAGAAAATGCCAAAACTGAGATAGATAAGATATTGCAGGAAACTGCCAGCAAAAAAGCGCAGTATGTAAAAGAAACTGAAGAAGCAAGATCGGTTTCACTGGCAGAAATCAACAAAGCCAAACAGGAATCCAGCGAAGCCATTTACGCTGCTAAACAACAGGCCCTGGAGCAAATCAATACCGTAAAAGAAGAAACAGCCGTTCAAATCAACGATGAAATGACCAGGCTAAATGACCTCAAAAAAGAAGTCGCACAAAAGCGTAAAGAACTGGAAGACGAAAAAACCAATACCATCAATGCTATTGCTGCTGAAAAACAAAAAGTAGCCAATCAGGAAAAAGAGCTTACCCGCGTTATGGGTGAAGTAAAACAAGCCGAAGCCAAACTGGCCAGCCTAAAAGAAGAAATCGAAAAGCTGGAGAAAGAGAAGAAGGGGAATTAGGGGGGAGGATGGAAGATGGAAGATTGAAGATTGAAGATGGAAGATGGAGGATGATAGATTTTTGATTTTTGATTCTTGATTTTTAGTATTTGATTTTTGGTTTTTTGATACACCCACAAAGCCGCCCCATTGAGGGGGGTGAGGATTTTTGGTTTTTGGTTTTTGATTTTTGGTTTTTGATTTTCTAAGGCCTTTAGTTAATGATCGAAGTAGGTCAAAGGCATGCCTTTGACCTACTTCGATCGTAACGAAGAAAAAGAAAGTAGATTGGGGATCGGGGATCGGGGAATGGGGATAGGGGATTAAGGATGGAAGATGAAGAATGAAATTAGGGTTTAAGAAAAGCCAATGGCTAATGGCCAACAGCGAAAAGCCTCCAAAGACTAAAGACCAAAGACTAAAG
>JAGQWW010000006.1 GCA_020436955.1 Saprospiraceae bacterium
CTACAATGAAAAGTTGCCATATCTGGACCCAGGTAAAGAATGGGATTTTTGGCAATATGGTAACCGTGGCATCATGGATGGTATCGAAGGGTATGTTGATTTCAATGTTTTTAATGGGTCCTATCAAAATCTTGAGTCATTGTGTAAAAAGGAGACCACCCCGTTAAGCAGCCGTTAAGAATATCCAATATACCAACCAATCACCCAATTGAACGTTATCTTGAGTAATTTCAATAATCCCAGTAACTTCGCGATTTAAATAGCGCTTTATGGAAAAGATATTAACCATTATAACTTTTTTACTAATCAGCCATTTTGGTTTCAGTCAGGGCATTGAGTTCTTCCATGGTTCCTGGGAAGAAGCGCTGGAAGAAGCTGCCAAACAGGAGAAGGTCATCTTTGTAGATGCTTACGCTTCCTGGTGCGGCCCTTGTAAGCGGATGGCAAAGACAGTTTTTCCGGATGAGAAAGCGGGCGAATTTTTCAATGAACATTTCATCAATGTAAAGTTGGATTATGAAAAGGAAGAGGCTGCTACTTTCCGAAGAAAATATCCGGTACAGGCATTTCCCACCTTATACTTTATAGATTACGACGGAGAAGTAGTGCATCAGCAAAAAGGCGCCCAAAGTGTTGAAGGATTTGTTGGACTTGGTAAATTGGTGCTGTCTAAAATTGATCGTTCCGGAAAATATGAAGAAGCTTATGCATCCGGAAAAAGGGAACCTGAATTGGTGTTATCCTATATCAAAGCATTAAATCAGGCAGGAAAATCAAGTTTAAAAGTTGCTAACGACTACCTCGATGATGCAAAGGACCTGTCGGATGAGACCAATCTTAGAATTTTATTTGAAGGTACAACAGAAGCTGACTCGAGACTTTTTGACCTTTTGGTAGCTAACAGAGTGCCTTTGGAAAAGATGTATTCCAGGGAAGCCTTCGATGAAAAAATCTATACCAGCTGTTTAAGAACGGTAAATAAGGCGGTTGAATTTCAGTTTGACATGTTACATGCGGAAGCTGTTGAAAAAATGGCTAAGCATTATCCGGAAAGAGCAGAAGAGTTTGCCATCGAAGCAGACATTATTTATTTCCAGGGTACCGGAAATCCTGAAGCTTATATAACCGCTTGTAAGGCTTATGCTAAAAAAATAATTAAAGGGGATGATGAAAGAATCCTGGCGCTGGCAAGGACCATGGAAAAAGCCTTCCCATTGAATGAAGAAGTTTTGAAGACAGCCGAAAAAATCAGAAAAAAAGCAAACCGCACTTAATAAAATCAACATGAGAAATGTCCTTCTATTAGTTTTGGGAGTAACCCTCTCTTTTTATCTGAATGCACAAACAGGCATTAGTTTTCAAAAAAGCTGGGAAGATGCGCTCGAACAAGCTACTTCAGGTGATAAAATGATTTTTGTAGATGCCTATACTACCTGGTGCGGGCCATGCAAAGCCATGTCTAAGAATGTTTTTACAGATGGAAAAGTAGGAGCATTTTACAATGAAAATTTTGTCAACGTAAAAGTCGACATGGAAAAAGGCATTGGATTGGAATTAGCTAGAAAATATAAGGTAAGGGCCTATCCTACCCTTCTTTACCTCGATAACCAGGGCAATGAATTGCATAGGGCGGTTGGATACCTCGATACTGATCAGTTTTTGGAAATGGGTCAATTGGTTCAGGATCCTACCAAACAGATGGCATTCCTGAAGAAAAAATATGATGGCGGTGATCGCAGTCCAAAAACCCTTCTTAATTATTCAAAAGCAGTTTTTGATGCATACACCGGTGGGCACGAAAAAATCGCACTTGAATATTTGCAAACTGAAGATGATTGGAAAACTGAAGAAAATTTGAAATACATATTTGCGATGGTGGAGACGATTGATTCTCCTCTTTTTCAATATATGAAAGAAAACAGGGCAGCATTTGATGCATTATTTGGTACCAATCAGGTTACAAGCCGTTTGGAGAACCTTGTGTACAATAGCATCTATGCCTTTGGTGAAATGCCAACACCTGAGCAAGTACATACCGTTTTTCAAAAAGCCTACCCTGAAAAGGCTGATATGATGACAGCCAAGTACAAAATAAGTTACTTACTGGACATGGGTCAGCCTGATGAATTTGCAGCTGCAACCGTTGATTATTTCAAAGCTTATCCTTCGGAGAGTGCTGAAGAATACAATGAATATGCCTGGACCTTTTTTGAAGAGGTAGAAAGCAAAAAGTGGTTAAAAAAAGGGATTAAATTGGCTAAGAAGTCAGTTGCACTTGATGAGTCCTATTATAATATGGATACCCTTGCTGCCCTTTATTTTAAAACAGGTAAGAAGAAAAATGCATTGAAAGCCGCTAACAGAGCAATTGAATTAGCTGAATCTGAAGGTTTGGATTCATCTGAAACCAAAGAACTTTTGAAAAGGATTGAAGCACTGTAACTTCTTTTCAATTATTCTCGTCGAGCAATAAAGTATCATCCGAATGAAGCAAACACTTAGGATTACCTCCTTTCTATTTATTGTATTGAGCATTTTAACCGTTGGTTGCCGCCTTGGCAAAGAAAGCCTGGACGCAACAAAAGAGCGGGACGCAGCATACCTTCAAAAGAAGTTAATTGGTCAACAAGTAAAGGCTGACTGGTTCAGCGCAAAAATAAAAGCCAAGCATGATAGCGAAGATTTAAGCATCTCCTTTTCGGGTAATTTGAGGATGCAAAAAGACAGTGCCATTTGGATGAATATTAAAAAATTCGGTTTTGAAGTGGCACGTGTACTCATACAACCAGATTCTATCTTCGTTATAGACCGCTTCAATAATGAATTCATTGCTGAAGATCTACAATTTGTCCAGCGGATGGTCAATTTCCCTGCAAATTTCAGTATGATTCAATCCATGTTGTTAGGAAACCCTGTTTTCTTTACACGGACCTTAACCTCCTCCATAGAAAATAAACAATACAAGTTATCCTCTTCCAATGGTTCTACTCCTAAGAGTACTTACTGGATGGACGGCAGGTACCAGTTGGTCCAAATGAAATTTGAGGAACCATCAGAAAAAAGATGGCTGGATATGTCTCAAAGTGAATTTGTGATGCAGGATAAAAGTCCATTTGCACAAAAAAGAGTATTGCATATGGACAGTCCAGATACCGGAAAAATGACGGTTGAACTGGAGTTCTCTGATATTGAATGGAATGTGCCTAAATCGATGCCATTTAACAAGCCGGATCATTATTAAGGTTTATATTACAAGGATATTTCATACCTTCGTTACAATTGCACAAATTGTAAATTCCCTTATCCAAAATGTCTGAAAGCACCTTCCGCCATGGATGGTTTAAAAATGTCTACGCAGCCTTTGTAAAACAGCTGCGGTACTGGTCATGTCAATTTTTACAGCTATTTAAATTTTTTGGACTCATCCTGTTTCTAGTTACACTGGGCACTGTTGGGCTGCATGGACAAAACCGAAAGGAACTTGAAGACAAAAGGAAGAACCTTTTAAAAGAAATTGAGCAAACCAGTAGTATGCTCAAAGACACCCGCCAAAATCAAAAGGCTACTTTAAATCGGTATTATACCCTTCAAAAACAAATTGGGAAAAGACAGGAATTGATTGCGACCCTTCAGGAGGAGATTTTTCTGGCTGATGATCAAATTGAACGTGCCAGAGGAGTCGTTGAAGCACTATCGGTAGATGTAGAAGTTCTCAAAAAGGAATACGCTGAAATGGCCCGGGTAGCTTACCGACAGAAATTGAAAAACAACTATTTGCTATTCCTTTTATCATCCGACTCCTTCAATGAAGCATTTAGAAGGTGGAATTACCTGAAACAATACGATAGTTATCGCCAAAAGCAGGCCAGACTCATTTTAGATACTCAGGATATGCTGGAAAATAAAATGAGCAATATCGAAGTCAAAAAGGCCGAAAAAGAGGATCTTTTGCAATCAGAAATGATACAAAAGGGAATCCTCGAACAAGAGCTATATGATAGTGATAATCTATTGGCCAAATTGAAGGCAGATGAAAGCAGGTTACAAAACGATCTGGTTGCAAAAGAAAAAGCTTCCCAGCAGTTAAAAGATGCTATTCAAAAAATCATCCTGGCTGAAATAGAACGCAAAAAGAAAGAGGATGAAGCAAAAGCGCTGGCTGAAGCAAAAAAGAAGAAAGCCAAAGAACCCAAAAAAGAAGTGGTCCCTCAGTTAAACACCAGTCCGCTTACAAGTGGATTTTCATCCAATCGAGGGAAATTACCCTGGCCGGTCAAAGGAGGTGTAGTTACTCAAAAGTTTGGAAGACAACCCCACCCTATTTTAAAGAACATCCAGATAACGAATAACGGCATCGATATCCAAACCCCGAAAAGCGCTGAAGTCAAATCAGTATTTGAAGGCAAAGTGCTTGGGATGCAATTTATTCCCGGCAACAATTATATGGTGATATTACAGCACGGAAAATATTTCACCGTTTATTCTAACCTGGAAGAAGTCAATGTGAAAAGAGGTGATAAAATTGAAACCAATCAGATGATTGGAAAGGTTGGACTGGATAAGATTTCCGGTCATTACGAATTGCATTTTGAAGTATGGGAAGATAAGAACCTGGAAAATCCATCTTCCTGGCTTAGCAGGTAATCAAATCTATGCTTGGATATATTGTAAAGCGGCTGCTGTTGTTTATTCCCACTTTGTTTATCATAAGTGTGGTCGCCTTTTTCCTGAGCAAAAACGCACCTGGAGATCCTGTTGAGCGGTTTTTTGAGGATAGTTTTTCTGAAAAATCATATGTTTTGCAGGCAAAAGCACTCCACCTGGACAAGCCACTTTTTTACTGGAGTGTTTTACCCCGGGTTTTGCCGGATACCTTTCATACCATCCTACGGCCATACAAAAGAGAAGTAGTCAAAAGCCTGGCCCTTCAAACGGGCGATTATAAAAATGCATTAAATTATTATGAAGCATTAGAAAGTTCCATTCAACAATTTGAGTTGGCCTATAGTCAGGCTAAATCAGATACACTTTTGTCCAATATAAATATCTTGAAAGGCTTAATTGCGGAGGAGCACCTAAAAACAATTAGCCAGAAAACCGCCGGCTTACTTTTTATAGGACAAGATGAAGCAGACCAATCGCTAAGAACTTTTAATGCAGCTCTCCAGGACCTTGAGTCCACTGACAAGTCCAAGCCTTCTCCACCGAATATGGGTTTGGCAAAGTTGATTTGGAATGGTGTGGACAATCAATACCATATCTGGATTACAAATTTCTTGAAAGGCAATTTTGGTTATTCCCTCGTCTCAGGAAAAGAAACCTCTGATCGAATTACTTCAGCGCTATTTTGGACAATGATAATAAATATCAGCGCTATAATGCTGGCGTTCGTTTTAGCTATACCTATCGGAGTTTATGCGGCGCGTCATAATCATCTTCAAAAAGGAAGAACGGTCACCTTGATAACGTATTTTCTTTATTCACTGCCGGTCTTTTGGGTCGCGACCATGTTAATCGTGTTTTTTACGACTCCTGAATATGGCATGGATTGGTTTGCTGGAATTGGGCTAGGGCAAGAAGCTGGTCATTCCAGTATTGTTCAATTGGTAATTGACCGAACAACCCATCTCATATTACCTGTTATTTGCCTGGTCTATCCTTCATTGGCTTTTATTTCAAGGCAATTAAGTGGCGCTATGCAAGAAGAGCTAAAGAAGGATTATATTCTAACGGCCAGAGCAAAAGGATTAGATGAATCAAAGGTTATTTGGAAACATGCATTTCGTAATTCATTGTTTCCACTTGTGACCTTAATTGGGTCCATTTTGCCTGCAACTATTGCTGGAAGTGTAGTAATTGAAGTGATTTTTAATATACCGGGAATGGGTAAATTACTGGTGGATAGCATTTTTTTACAGGATTGGCCTATCGTATTCATCATACTTTTATTAGGCGCAACGCTCACTATGACAGGTATTCTTTTGGCAGATTTACTTTATGCAAAATTAGATCCCAGGGTTCGCCTCAAATAGCTATTTTTATTATATAACTTCTCGCATTGTAAAAATTAATATGTTGCATCTTAGGTAAAAGAGCACTATTTTGCATTGCTTTTTACTTCCCAACAAATCTAGTTGCTCTTTTAGGGCTCATTGACAAAAATCATTTTTCATTTTTGCTAAAGCATTTATATTGCAGCAAAAATCAATCTCATTGATTTTTCCCATGAGCTTTAGTCTCGCTCAACCCTAAGTTTAAATTTAATTTATTACCTGCCCAGCGGGGCGAGTCTTAATTACGTACTAGATGAAGAAGGTTTTACTACTGTTACTGAGCGTGAGTTTTGGATTGTTTAGTTGTAAACATGACCCCATCGATGGTTCGACGGTTCTGGACAATGACTTAAATTCACTTTTACGATCCACTTCCCCAACCGGAAGTGCTGATTATTACGTCCTACCGGAATCGACTGATCTTTCAAATATTCCACAGGATCCAAAGAATCCCCTAACCTGGCAAAAGGTAGAATTGGGGAAAATGCTGTTTTTTGAAACGGGCATTGGCGTTGATGCAAAATTCTCTTCCGGAACCCAGACTTATTCTTGTGGAACCTGTCATATTGCTTCTGCTGGCTTTTTACCTCGAATGCCTCAAGGTATTGCTGACGGTGGTATTGGTTTTGGAGTTGAAGGGGAAGGAAGACAGATGTCTCCTGCTTATGACCAATATGATCTAGACGTACAAGGTGCGCGTCCTTTATCAGTTTTGAATGTTGCTTATGTAACCAATACTTTTTGGAATGGTCAGTTTGGTGGCAATAATGTAAATGAAGGAACTGAACACCTTTGGGATGCAGACCCAATTTTAGAAGTTAATAAGCTTGGCTACTTTGGTATTGAAAGCCAAAATATAGAAGGTCTTGGTGTGCATAGAATGCTTGTGAATGATGAAATCGCTGACACATTGGGCTATAAGCCTTATTTTGACAGGGCTTTCCCTGATTTCGATGAAGCAGAACGCTATTCTAATGTGACCGCTGCTTTGGCAATTTCTGCCTACCTGCGTACCTTAACAGCTACCAAAGCTCCTTTCCAGAAATATTTGAAAGGTAATTATGAAGCGATGACCGACCAACAAAAAAGAGGAGCTATGCTTTTCTTTGGAGAGGCTCGTTGTTACTATTGTCATAAAAGCCCTGCCTTACAGTCCAATGAATTCCATGCGATGGGTGTAAAAGGAATGTATCAACGTGACGGAGCATTGGCAACTGACAAAGCAGATGTAAGGAATCTTGGACGTGGTGGGTTTACCCAAGACATTGCAGACTATTACAAATTCCAGGTTCCGCAGTTATACAATCTTAAAAATGCAGGTTTTTACTTCCACGGTTCCAGTAAAACTGACCTAAGAGAAGTTGTTAAATACAAAAGTGCAGCTGAACCGGAGAATCCGGATGTGCCGGTTTCTCAGATTTCGCACAGGTTTACCAGGCTTGACCTAACTGAACAAGAAATTGATGACCTTACCGAATTTTTGAAAAATGGATTGTACGATCCAGACTTGGATCGCTATGTACCTCCGTTTATCTTATCAGGCAATTGTTATCCGAACAATGACCCGATGTCAAAGGTCCACTTAGGATGTAACTAAATCATCCATAAAAAAAGCCCGGAAGTAATTTTCCGGGCTTTTTTTATGCTTCTTTTCTTGGTTGCCAGGTGACTTCCTGCACACCTAAATCCAAAGCAATTTTTCTGCTCAACATAAACAAGTAGTCAGACAATCGATTGAGATAAGTAATAATGATTGGCTCTACTTTTTCGTCTACGGCCAGGGCTACAACGTTTCTTTCTGCTCTCCTACAAACACATCTTGCTATATGGCACTCAGAAACAGCAGGATGTCCGCCTGGAAGGATAAAATTTTTCAAAACAGGTAACTCCTTTTCCATTCTGTCCATTTCCTTTTCCAGCATTTCAATATCTGACTGCTTTAGATCGGGAACCTTCATTTGTTTATCCGGATCACTTGCAAGATTGGACCCAATTGTAAATAATCTATCCTGTACATCCTTCAAAGTGGACCGAATAACCTTATCCTGCAGGTTGTCACGAACCAATCCGATATAAGAATTGAGTTCGTCTACGGTTCCGTAAGATTCAATTCTAAGATGGTATTTAGGAAGCCGTTTGCCACCAAAAAGTGATGTTTCGCCTTTATCGCCTGTTTTAGTATAAATTTTAAATGCCATGATACTGGATTCTGGATGCTAGTTACTGGTTTCTGGATGTTCGATATTTATAACAAAGAAGTCTTAGGCTTGTTGCAGTAGTTTTACCGGATTTTCATTGATAACATCTGTTTCTACCAGACCATCGCGAAGTCTTATGATACGGTGGGCATGCTCTGAGATGTCGGGTTCGTGAGTCACCAGGATTACGGTGTTACCTGCCGCGTGAATTTCCTCGAACAAAGTCATGATTTCAATGGATGTCTTGGAATCCAGATTACCGGTAGGCTCATCCGCCAAAATGATAGCCGGATCATTTACCAAAGCCCGGGCAACAGCGACCCTTTGTCTTTGTCCACCAGAAAGCTCATTTGGTTTGTGATCCATCCTGTCCCCCAGACCTACGGATTCAAGGGTGCGGGCAGCTTTTTCAAGCCTTTCTGCCTTACCCATTCCTCTGTAAACAAGTGGAAGGGCTACATTATCCAAAGCAGTTAATTTGGGCAGCAGGTTAAAGGTTTGAAAAACGAAGCCAATTTGTCTATTTCTTACATCAGCCAAATCACCATCTTCCATGGTACTTACGTTGATTCCATTCAGAAAGTACTCGCCACTTGAGGGTGTATCGAGACAGCCCAGGACATTCATCAAGGTAGATTTCCCTGAACCGGAAGGTCCCATGAGCGCGACAAATTCATTTTTATGGATATCAATGGAAATATCCTGCAGTGCGTGAACTACAGTGTTACCCATTTGATAGGTCTTACGAAGATTTTTGGTAGAAATAATAGCTTGGGACATAGGAGTAATTATTCTATAATTTTTGGCACTTTAAAATAGGTTCCATCTTGAGAAGTGGCATTTTTTAAAGCATCTTCTGCGTTCATTGGAGCTGCCGGTTGATCTTCCCGCAATTGATTCACTGCATCAGTTATGTGCCGTAACGGTGGAAGGTCATCTACATTCAATTCATCCAGCTTGCCAATCATTTTCAACATGGCATTGAGGTCATTTAAAAGCTCAGCTCGTTCATGATCCTGCAATTGTAGCTTAGCTAACTTCTCAAGTTTTAAAATTACGTCCCTGTCTATTTTCATAAGAATGTTTTCGAAGTTTGATGCAATATATCAGTTGAACGGAACAAATTTCATCATTTAGACATAGAAAAAGTGAAATTACAGGTCATCAAAAAATCATTAATTTTCCGTAACATCGTACTTTTAAACGGTTGAAGAAACATTTTTATATGAAATACCTCCTCCCGGCAATATTAGCATTTTTCCCTTCGATTATTCTCTGTCAGCTTCCATCTACCCAAATTTATTATTTTGAACTTGAGCCTCATGGGGCATCTGAATTGCAGCTGACCAAGCCACGTTATTTAACAGCTTATAATGAAGGCGGGTATAACAATCAACCAAATTTCTTTACACCCTACGACCTATACTTTACTCAACAAGGGGCAGGTGATACACTTCAAACAGATATTTTCAAATTGGATTTGGTACGAAAAGTCAAGTATAGAGTAACTGCCACCCTTGACCAGGAATATTCACCTACCTTAATGCCTGACAAGTTGAATTTCTCGGTCGTCAGAGTGGAACCGGGCGGATTGCAGCGCTTGTGGTCCTTACCCAGAAACCAACAAGGAAAAGGATATCCTATCTTTAAGGATCTTACCACTGTTGGATATCATTGTTGGTTGGAGCCTGATCTGGTAGCTTTATTCATGGTGGGTGAGCCTCATTATTTAATTGTTGCAAAGCCTTCAGATGGATCACAAGTAAAAGTTGCTTCCAACATAGGGCGTTGTTTAAAAAAATTACCCAATGGTAATTTGGCTTATGTTCAAAAAGCTACTGAGTCAACATGGTATATTAAAGAATACAAGCTATTGACAGGTACATCTGAAATAGTGATGAAAACCCTTCCGGGATCTGAAGATTTCACGATTTTAGATGATGGCACCTTTTTAATGGCACTTGGAGGAACCATCTTCAAAAAACACCCTGCAATTGATGACACCTGGTCTCCGGTTGCGAATCTTGAAAATTTTGGATTAAAAAATATTCAACGCCTCAGCTCTTTCGGAGAAAAGTATTTGGCCGTTGTAAATGTAAATTAGGAAAATATTAACCAAAGGGATTTAGGGTGCGTGACTATTGAGATAGTCTTAGGTATATTACACCACACTAAAACTCGCGTTATGAAAAACCATATTTTTTTAAGTTTTGTCTTACTTTCTCTCATAGTATTAGCAAGTTGCAAAACTACTTCAACCCGATTCACTGTATTACAGGCAGCAGAAATCAAATTGCCTGCTCACATCAATACCTTGGCAGCAGTTGACCGTTCCAAACCTAGCAATGGCTGGTCCAATGCACTGGAAGGATTGTTAACCGGTGAAAATATATTTCAGGATCAACAGGGTCGCAGAGCTGCCATTACAGGCTTTTCAGATGTATTGACCAGGACACCACGATTCAAGGTTATTCGGACTGGAGTAGAGATGGAAGGAAGTAAAGGCGGAACCATTTTCCCTTCTCCTATCGATTGGGAAACTATCGAGGCTATTTGTAAAGATTTTAATGCTGATGCTGTAGTGGCTATTGAACTTTTTGATTCAGATGCCTATACCAATACCTCCAGAAATGAAAGAAAGCATAAGAATAAAAATGGTGATGAAATCATTACGGTTGTTTACAATGCAGAACGAAACCTTTCTTTGAATTTGGGTTGGAGGGTGTATGACCCAAAAACAAGGTCGATCATTGATGAATATATCACCAGAGATGATATTTCAAATAGTGCTGAAGGCCGATCAAAAAGTAGTGCGGTCGCAAATCTGACTTCTGCAGAAAGAGTCGTGCAAGACCTAGGATACACTGTTGGAAAATTATATGGTGGTCGGGTGGCTCCATTGTATACTGAGATTTCAAGATCCTATTATAAAAAAGCCAAAGGAGATGATAAAGAGATGATGGAAAGAGCTACAAAATATGCTCAGCGAGGTGAATGGACCGATGCCGCTAAAATTTGGAGAACATTAATAGCAGAAGCAAAAGAACCTTCTACCAGAGGTAGAGCTGCACATAACATGGCAGTGGCTGCTGAAAAAAATGGCAATTTAGAATCAGCATTGGATTGGGCCAAGAAAGCCTATTTTGAATTCAACAATAAAGGTTCAAAGTCCTATATCGATATACTGAATTTCAGAATCAGAGATCGGGAGCGTTTAGAAGAACAAATGGAAAAGGATATCAATCCTTAAATATCCAATTGTAGTATTTTTTCTGCAAGTACACTTGCATGACCCCGGTAACTCTCTTCTGACCATCCGGCAATATGCGGTGCCAAAACTACATTGGGAGCATCCAACAAATACTGCAAGGGCTCAGGGATGTTTTCGAATGTGAATGCGTCGAAAGACATTTCTTCATATTCGAGAACATCCAGGGCTGCTCCAAGTACTTTTCCTGATTTCAGGCAAGCTACCAGATCTTCCGTTTGCAGGGTTAATCCTCGACCTGTGTTTACCAACCAAATATTCTTTTTAAAGCTTTCCAAAAAGGCTTTATTGATGAAATAATGATTGACTTCATCATAAGGTATATGGATGCTCAGGATATCACTGTTTTCAAATAATTCTTCTAGGGAAACAGCTTTTGCATTGTGGTCTCCATAATTCTCCCTGTATTTATCGTAGGCAATTACCTTACATTCAAAACCACACAGTCGTTGGGCAAATGCTTGTCCCATGTTCCCGTAACCAAGAATACCAACCGTTTTCCCTTTAATCTCGACACCTGTGTTAGGCTTACGAATCCATTGACTGTTTTGAATCTGAAGATGTGCTCGCATTAAGTTATTCATCAGTCCCAATAACAAACCAAGGGCGTGCTCCCCTACTGCGTCTTTACTACCTTCCGGAGATTTCAGAACGATTATTCCAAATTCCTCTGCTGCCCCAAGATCGATATGTTCTGTACCTACTCCTGCCCTCGCAACAAACTTAAGATTGGTTCCAGCTTTCAGAAAATCTCTGTCTATTAAAATCCTGCTTTTACAAACAAGCCCTACATAATCTTTCAATTCGGCCATTACTTCGTTTTTCTGGCCCTTGAACCTGAAAACACATTCATAACCGGCTGCAGTTAGTGCCTCTGGCAGGCATTCGTGAGTTTGATCCGTAAAAAGTACCTTTCCCTTTAATTTTTTTCCTTCCATGGACCTTTGTGGCGCGGTTTTTATATTAATAAAAATTAATATTTGTATAAAAAACACAAAGTAATGAAGATTTTGGTAATTGGTGGTGGTAATATGGGTCTTACCTATGCGCAAAGTTTCCTTCGTTCCCACATCACAAGGAAAGAAGATATGATGATCCTGGAAAAATCACCTGAGAAGGCGGTTGAATTGGCAAAGAAGGAAATTGGTACCATTTACGGTGATCCGGCTGCCTGTTTGAGCAATGCAGATTTAATCATACTGGCTGTAAAACCACAAGATGCACCTACCCTCTTCCAGGCCTTACAACCATTGATTGAACCACAGCAGGTCTTTTTAAGCATAATGGCCGGTGTGAAGATAAAAACCATCCAACAATCCCTGGGTGTTACCAAAGTCATTAGAGCTATGCCCAACTTACCTGCACAAATTGGTATGGGTATGACTGCTTTTACTTCAACAGACGAGGTGACCCGTATTGAACTGGTCATGGTTCAAAACCTATTGAATACCACCGGCAAAACGATTTATGTTGAGTCGGAAGAAGCCATAGATGCTTCAACCGCCATTTCAGGCAGTGGCCCTGCTTACGTTTTCTATTTCATGGATTCCATGATGAAAGCGGCTCGTGACTTAGGTTTTAATGAATCTGAAGCTGAGTTGCTTGTCAGCCAAACCTTTAAAGGAGCAGTTGATCTTTTCCAAAAATCAGACTTCTCATGTGAGGAGTGGATAAAGAAAGTAGCCTCCAAAGGAGGAACCACAGAAGCAGCATTAAACGCCTGGAAAGGCAACCATCTCTCTACCGGAATCATTGAAGGCGCTAATGCCGCCATGAATCGTGCTGTAGAATTGGGGAGGGAGAGTTGAAGTATGAGGTATGGGGTATGAAGTATGAAGTATGGGGTGTTTGGATGGAGGATGGAGGATGGAAGATGAAGGATAAAGGTTTGGGTTGAGGGATTTACGATTTACGGTTGAGTGATCCATTCTTCCATATGCCAATAGCTAATGGCCAGTAGCTAGCTGCCCTTTCTAAAATCTCATCTCGGCTCCGAGGGCAAAGGTGCTAAAGCTAAAATCGGTAAAAAAGGAATTGAATTGCGTGGTTCTTCCGGAATTTTGGTCCTTATTGTTTCCGAATTCGGCACCGATTCTTCCGAAATTAGCTATTAATTGAAAGTTGTAGCCTAATTTGAGGCTGGCGCCGGTTACAGCAACCATTTCAACACCGGTTGTCGCATCATTTTCAAATTCCGTAAAAGAAGAAAAAGACCTGAAAGTTTGTCTACTATAATTAATGCCGGGTTGAAGGAAAAGGGAAAATTTGTTTTCAGGAAAAAATGAATAGCGACCAAAAAAGCCAAGTTTCCAGGTTTCATTTTCCTGTCTATTAGGGCCAAAAACAAAATTTTCATTCCCTCGAACCGTCAAAATTCCATATCCTCCCTGGACTCCAAGCATCCATCCACGGCCAATTTGCCTTGCGTAGTAAGGATTTATCAAAAAATTGACGGTGGTAATTTCCTCTCCAAAAATGGTGATTGGGCCATTTGGTGTAATAACCAGGGTGCTACCAGTCTGACCGTTTTTTGCTGCATTGAAGAAAAATGTACCGCCAAGGATGTTTTTTTGCTCCTTGGGTGTTTCCTCTTGTGCATTTAGCAGCTGGCCCATAAGTGAAAGGGCTAAAATGAATAGTCCAACCTTAATTTTCATAGGTTTATTTTGAATGTTATTTGGTTGATTCCTGATTGGAATATTGCCTGATCGTTGGCAGGTACATCTTCAATCCTAAAAAAAGCACAACAATCTTCTGAGACATTTTCAGTGTGGAATTGGAATGGTATGACAAGGGTATCAATTCTCAATTCGTAATCTATTCTATTGACGCCGGTTTCCCATCCTATCTCAATATCACGAAATTGAAATATTGAATCCTGATCAAAAGATTCCAATTTATGCGTTACCATTTCACTTACCGAAAAAATTGCTACCGATTCTGGAGCAATGGCGTTGGATTTCAAATAATCAAGTCCGGTAGTGGCATCCTGAATTTTGAACAACAAGGTAGGTGGCGGAGTAAAACAGTCCACATTTCTGCATTTATCACAGCTGAATTGAGAGACAATTCCAATAAAAATAAAAAGGGTCATTAATTTCTTCATAGACTGCTAGACGAGTATTTCTAAATAAAAGGTTGGTTATTTTTTAAATAAAAATGAAACTAAACGTGGTTCGGGCTTTACACCTTCTTCATCAAACCATTCCTTGCAACCAACCAGTTGAAAATGATTGCTAATAGCTGGCTGAAGAAAATCAGAGATATGATGAATAAAAGTCTCCACTCTTACCTCTTTTCCCCCTTCCTCATATTTGGCACCGCTTCCCTTATATTGCCTGAATGGATGCAACTCACAAATGAATAGATGCCCCCCTTCGACTAAAGCACTTTGTGCCTTTTCGAAAATCGGAGACAGCAATTCAATATGTTCCAGCACCAGGTTAATGGTAATCAAATCAAAAGTATCGCTTTCAACATTCCAGTCTTCATTGATGTCATTTTGTATGAAAGTCACCTTAGGATTCTCAATTTTTTCCTTCGCTTTTTCCAACATACCCTTAGAAAAATCAACTGCTACAACTGTATCTGCCTTTTCTGCCAACCAGGCAGTATTTTTCCCAGTACCACAGCCCAATTCCAAGACGCTGGAAAAAGAAACCCGGTCCAAAATTTCCTGGACAACCTTTTGATCCAGGTCGCGGGTTTTGTTGACATTATGGTCATAAATTTCGGACCAGGTATTATATGCTTTTTCAATTGACATAGGTCTAATCTTTATATGGGTCAAAAACATCGGAGCCGGCCATTGCTACACCAATTGGTTTCAACCGATGCAAAACTTCAATGGTCTCCCCTTGCCTTTCCAATACTTTATCCAGGTTTTTGTAACACTCAGGTGCTTCATCAGGGCCTGAACCACGCAAGGATACTTTATTGTTCAACCGCTCCTTTACCGCATCAAAATCTACAAGACCTTTAGATACAAAAGTAGGAACTTTGCGTCCTTTCTTCTTTACCCATTTCTTTTTCCCAGCAGCTTTGGTTCTTGACATGGTCCGTCCAGCTCCGTGTACTGTTGAGTATAAACCTTTTTTAGAAAGGTCAGAATCTTTTCCTTTGATAATCACAGAAGTATCTTCCATATTGGCACCAATAAATCCTAACTGGTCAGGGAATGCAGGGGTACAACCTTTTCTAACCACCCAGTACTTTTCGCCAAAATGTTCCTCCAACCACGCAAAGTTATGGTGGTTATGTACTTCAAATGTAACGGTATCTGTACCCAGTATTTCAAGAACCTTTTCAACTACCAAATCTCTACCTGCATAGGCGTATTCCCCAGCTAGCGACATGGCAGCAATGTAATCCTGACCGAGCGTTGAATTGATATCGAACAAAATGGGTTTACTATTCATAGGTCCCTCTTTGGCTTTATCACCAAATTGCAGACCTTGAGACAAAGCGATAAATCCAGTAGTGGTTTTATGACCAAAACCCCTGGATCCAAAATGTACACCTATCCAAAGAAATCCTTCTTCATCTTCAAAAAGGTCTACAAAGTGATTTCCGCTGCCAACGGTACCCAATTGAGGTGCTGCCAGGTCAATCATCTTTCTCTGAGGGCTAAAATCTGCTGTTTTGATTTTTTCCAATACCGGGTGATCGACCGGTTCATTATTTGGGCGACCTATGCCAAAGGAGATCCTTCTATAGATTTCATCCATAACTTTATCAACCTTTATGTCCGCTGCTTTCAGATCGGTCCGAACTGCTTTATTGCCACAGGCGATATCAAATCCGACTCCACTAAGGGATATATGATTTTTGTAAGCAACAGCACCACCAATCGGATGACCATACCCATAATGCGCGTCTGCAGTCAACACACCTATGTCTTCTTCTCCCAAACAATTCCTGATTTGTTCTATCGAATTTTCATCAATCAGGTCCTTTCCAAAGATTGTTAGATTTTCCACAATTAATATTTTAAAGACCCAAACTAAGTTATTTTTAAAATAGTTCCTGAGCCTTCCAAAAAGGTATCTAGAACTATGCTCCACTTCAGCAACTTTTGAATGGCAACTCAAAGGACTTCAAGCAAAAAACATTTGCTATCTTCGCGCCTCCAAAACAGACATACATGATTCTATCAGATCAAAAAATACTGGAAGGCATAGATAATGGTGAAATTGTAATCGAGCCTTTCAAAAAAGAATGCCTTGGTACCAACTCTTATGATGTGCACCTTGGAAAATGGTTAGCAACCTACAAAGATGCAGTGCTTGATGCCCGCCAGCACAATGAAGTGCAACATTTTGAAATTCCGGAAGAAGGATTTGTATTGCAACCAGGCACACTTTATCTGGGCGTGACCGAAGAATACACTGAAACCCACAATGCTGTACCTTTTCTGGAAGGAAAATCAAGTGTAGGTCGCCTTGGTATCGACATTCATGCCACAGCTGGTAAGGGTGATGTAGGATTCTGTAATACCTGGACCCTTGAAATCTCTTGTACACAACCAGTACGTGTCTATGCAGGTATGCCCATAGGTCAGTTAATTTATTTCCTGGTTGAAGGTGACATCCTAAATTATTACAACCGCAAGCAAAATGCTAAATACATCAATCGCTCCGAAAAACCGGTTGAGAGCATGATGTGGAAAAATAGCTTTTAAATCAAGGAGTCGGTTTTTCGGTCGCCATTTAAACCAATTACCTTCCAATTACCAGGGGAATACTGATTTTACCATTTTCATTGCGGTATTCTACCCAGTACATTCCATTGGGTAGATCATGACAATCCAGTTCATAGGGCAATTGAACGGTTGGTACCATTATCAACTGTTGCCCCATTGAGTTAATCACCCGTAATTGTCCCTTGTCAGCAATCCCATTGGAAACTACAGAAATAGTAGTCTTTTCCCTGAGAGGATTAGGTGATAAGGAAATTGAGTTTTGTGCAAAGATATTTTGGGTACTACTCAGGCTATCACAGGCAAAACAATACTCAAAACAAACTGTGTCCAACTCAATGTCATTGGTAGTGATTGCCAGTAATCTTCCCTGCAGGGAATCCGGCTCGAGACAATCAGCCAGGAAGTCCAATTTTTCAGGCTCATTCGTTCCGTTATAGAAACGGTAATCATAAGACTTATTCTGTGGTAACGGTATGGTACTACTGTAGGTACCATTGCCATTGTCCTGCATTTGTAATAATACCCCATCAACCACAGAACCTCCAATCAAAACTCCTTCGTTTGATATAATTCCACCATGCGCTATAAAATGGCCCATATCGACATAGATGGTGGCTTCAACCGTGGGTTCAATATTGGTTACTTGCATACAAAATTCACCTTCCGGTAAGCTTGAATAAATATCTGTTCCGTCAAGAATTAAATAATACTGTGTACCAATTTCAGTTTCTAATATGGTCGAAGGAGCCAGTGCAATATTTTCATTTTCACTACAAGCTACCGGCATAAGATTATTGCAATCTCCTTGATAAATGGCAAATTGCGCATCTCCCCCTGTAAAAGACTGCTGTATACCACAGGGACCGTTTGGGTCCGTTAAAGCAGAAATCTCATAGGTTGACCCATCACCCATGAAGGAAAACCAAATCGTTTGTTGCCAGGGATTTGATTGTTCGGTAAAACAATCATTGCCGTTTAATGCATCGCCTGAATCAGTTGTAAAATCAATATTTGAATAACCCGCACTGATTTGTGGGATTCCAAAAGGCTGACCAAACAAATCATCAAGGGACAATGCACCAAAACAATGGTCTCCTAATTGAACTGTTTCCTTGTGGAAATATATTTCGTCAAGGTAAAATTCATAAAGATTATCAAAGGGGTAAAAATTAATGGATGCCAATGCAAGGTTATTGGGAAGTACGTCTCCATTGATATCTGTAGCCAAACTAAACTGGCCAGACCAAAGTACATTCCCGTCCAATTTTAGGGCATTGAAATCATTTTCCAGGTCAATTTCCCAATTAAAATTCATCCAGGTATCTTCCTGAAAATCAAAACTGGCCAATTCTTCACTACCTTGATAAATGTATCCTTTGTCCTGTCTGTCTAAATAAATATCCCAGCCATAAGCTTCAGGATTTCGTTGGTGCAACAATCCGAAATATGCACTTTTCCCTGCCGGCACATACAAATCGAAGGTCAGCGTAAATTTTCCACTAGCCTGATTATCAAGCTGCAATAAAACATCCTGAGACAGACCTGAAAGGTTGCCGTCAATACGAAGCGATTGGTTGCCGGAAGAAGCCCTGGTATTGGTTACGATGGCACCATCACTATTGGCACTCCAGACATCCCAATAAGGAGCCTGGGGCGTTACATCACCAATATTATAATATTCAACATCATCACAAATAAGAAAATCTGGATCGGTACATGGTTCCGGTTGGCAAACCGTACAAGCTGAAAAGCAAACTTTTGGAATTTGCATATCCGTGGATCCTGTAGTGAGTAATCGTGTTCGCAATTGTAAAAATCCGGGCACTGAACACTCCTGTGGGACCATTTCACGATCGCCGCCAGTTAAGGGGAAACCGTTGGAAAAGACATAATAAACATCTGTGAAAGGAATTAAAGGCAGGGCCCCAGAGTAAATACCATTTCCTTGAGCGTCCAGCGGAATAGCACCAATAGGTCCAATCAGATCTCCCACCTCTAACCAAACACCATCCGGAGCAATGTTTTGTTCCCGCATATCGACTGAAAACTCCACCATCACCTGGTTCAAATCTGTTACCGGACGAATAGCAAAGGCAAGATTATATTCCGTCCCTCCCGAACTGTTTAACGCTTCAATTGGCACCCAATCCGGATTATCGAGTGCAAACCAACCATTATTGGGCTTAAAAATATTAGGAGTGACACCCAAATTCAAGGCGGCACCTGTTGCATGATGAGCCAGTCCAAAGAAATACTTCTCTCCTGCTTCGACTGCCAAAGGCGTGTTAAATGGAATTTCAAGCCAATCAGCACCCGATGCATTTAAAATTTGAGGCCTCGATTCCAGAATCAGGTCCTGAGGGCTCCCGGTGAAGCCATTATAGCTGTATATGAAAGCCACCAGGGTGTCACCGGTATTGCCACCGGTTATATTAAAACGAACCGACCGGATGGTATCGGTCGCATACATTTCAAAAAATTGGCCCAGGTAAAAAACTCCGGGACCTGCCACTCCAATGCCACCATCAAAATTGCCATCATCTGTTGCAAACTCGTTCGAGGTAATAGCGAAAACTTCTGATTGATAACTGTTATCAGTTGACATATCATCGGGCCCCTGATAAAGTAATTTTTGCAAAAGGAAATATCTTCCATTCCCTATACCGGTTAAAGGCCCCATTAAAAAGCCTTTATTTTCTCCTGCATTCAAGGAAAAACTATCTGTAAAAAAGGTATCTATGGGCATATTTGTATCTGCGTCCCATATCTCGGTTGCAACCTGCACATCTACAGCTACCATGGTTCCCTGGTTGATTACGTTCACGGGAATTGGAATACCATTTTCGAGTTGTTGAGCCGGCAAGGCTGTAAATGGGATAGGCCAACCATCCAATCTCAAATTTTCACTAAGCGGTTCGAGGCTCAATTCAAAAGTAAAACCTTGAGTATCCCAGGCATCATCCCATTCCAAAAAAAGTGTCACTCCACCGGTCACCGCAAGGTTATTAATAGCAGCTGCATATGGTTCCTGGGGAGCGAAATCACAAAAGTCATCATTGGATGCAAGGAGCGTCAAATTATTGCAATCTCCGCTATAGACCCAAAGTCTGGTATCAGCGCCACCATTACAAGAAGTTATGGAAAGTAAACCATCGGATGAAGGTGTATAGGAGTACCAATCCGCATTAATTGCCGGGATGCCACCTGGGGTGCCCGGAGAACAATTATAACAACCATTTCCTGAGGAAGGACCATCGGCTGTGAAAGTGCCTGGTGCAGCTATCACGGAGGCAGTATTGCAAGTTTCTCCCTGGCTCCACAAGCCGGAAAGTGGCAAAACCAATAGCAAAAAAAGGCTTGAAACGTTTTTGAAAACAATCATTTGAGGTCTATTTAGTTATCTGCTTGATGATTTCCCTAAGGTAAGGAATGCAGTTCATAGACGCTCATCTGGAAGAATATTTTTTTGATGGGGCGGCGTCAGTTTACGATTCAACCGGGGCTTCGTAGCAAATGAAAGGTTTAAGGTTACCATGGAAAAAACAAAAACCTTCAGCAACTTCAAATCCACATTTTTGATAGAGAATATTGGAGACAGGATTCCCGCTGTAGGCGTCCAATCGGATGCTGGAATAGCCTTTTAATTTGGCAAAATTAAAAGCAAACTGACAAAGCAATTTCCCATACCCTTCTCCTTGCGCCAATGGATGTACGGCCATTCTGTGTATCACCATGGACTTACCACCATTGAAGGTCCAATTTACTTCTTTGTATTGCTTATCTTGTTTATCGTCAAGTGTAATGGTACCGATACAACGGTTGTTCTTTTTTATAATAAAAACTGCACCTTCTTTAATATCATTCAGTACCTGGCCTGGTTCAGGATAGGTATAATCCCACTGCTGAATACCTTGCTTTCGCATCTCTGAGGTACAGGCGATGAAGGTTTCCATTATCAAAGGCAAGTCACCGACCTGCGCTTTCTGTATTTCTGAAATTTTTCCGGCCATGGGTGATTTTTTGTTTC
>JAGQWW010000070.1 GCA_020436955.1 Saprospiraceae bacterium
AACCATTGGAGTCCAGGCAAATGGTATTTTAGGATGTGGCACCAGCTCAGCTACGCTTGATTGTACAGCGCAAAACTGTCCCCAGGTCGATGTATTTATTGATACCGTTGCACCTATTTGTCGGCAGGGTATGATCATGCCTTTCCAATTAAATTATTCAACCCAAGGAGCAATGGGTGGAGGACTAGCAGAATGGTTTGGCCCTGGAGTGGACATCAATGGATTGTTTGACCCGATGATGGCCAATCCCGGAAATAACACCATAAACCTGATTTATACCGAAGGCCCTTGTAGTTTTATAGCATCCCGAAGAATTCGGATTAGTGATCCCCCGGATCCGAGATTTGATCAAGACAGCGTGATTTGTATCCGCAATACGACCATCATTTCTTACGAAGGTAACGCAACAGCTAACGCTCAGTATACCTGGGATTTTGACGGAGGTACGAATGTTAATAATGGAGTAGGAGATGGCCCGTATGAAATCCATTGGGATGCTGCCGGAAATTATACGGTAAGCCTGCAGGTTACCGAAAATAATTGCCCATCGCCTGTTTTTACAAGGGATATAAGAGTAGAAGATACCATTACTAAACCGGTTTTGGATTGTTTTGGCTCCAACAATACGATTAGTTTTTTCTGGGATAGTATTCCCGGTGCAACTAATTATTTAGTGAACGTCCTGAATGGTGCCACAGGACAACGTAATGGAAATAATTATACGATAAATGGATTAATTCCAAATGATACCGTCACTTTGGAGTTGGTAGCACAAACTTCCTCTATTTGTGGCCCAAGAAGAGATACACTTACTTGTGAAGCCAAGCCCTGCCCACCTGTGCAGTTAGATTTAGTCGCACCTCCTCCCACTTGTTTGGAATCAGGGACCAGCAATATAGACCTCACTGATTATTTGCAACTTTCCGGCAACACCGGTAATGAAATAATCAGTTGGATTGGCAATGGAGTTGATACAAACGGGGTGTTCTCGCCATCTGAAAGTGGTCCGGGTATTTTCCGGGTAGTCATTAGAGTGAGAGAAGACGGATGTCTATTTGCTGATACTATAAATGTGGAGGTAAACCAAACGCCTGTTGCCAGGTATTTTGCTTCTCCTGTGCTGTGTTTTGGTGACACCCTGATTGTTTCTTTCAATGGTACGGCACCGAGCGGCTCAATCTATCATTGGGATTTTGGCAATGGAACAGAGTTGACTGGCAATACCAATGCAGGGCCCTATCACCTGGTATGGGATACTCCCGGCATGGACAGCCTTGGTTTGTGGCTGGAATCGAAAGGTTGTATTTCAGATACAATTAGGAGTCCTTTGAGGATAGATGAACCACTGCCCGATTTGACCTTAGGTTGTACCAGTACGCTTGATGGAATTTTCTTTGATTGGGAATTAGTGCCAGGAGCTACCAATTATTTTTGGGATTTAGTAGATACGCCTTCCTATGCTGTCTTAACCCCAAACTTAACCAGCTTGATGGTTGGAAATTTAAATCCGGAAGACTCCATCACCATTACAGTTCGAGCGGTTGATAGTCTGTCTGTATGTCCACCTCCGACCATTACCCTTACCTGTGCGACACCCCCTTGTCCCGAAGTGAATTTCCAATGGGATCCGGTAGCACCAATTTGTTATTATCCGAACATCCAAAGTATTGATTTGAATAATCATTTGCAGTTATCAGGAAATCTAACCCAAGGAAGTTTATCATGGTCCGGACCTGCTACGAGTTCAAGTGGAGTTTTTAATCCTATTGATGCAGGAGTTGGTACCCATGTAATTGAGATTCAATTCCAGGAGTATAGCTGTTTGTCAGATACTACAGTAACTATTATTGTCAATGAATTACCTGTTGCAGATGCCGGAAACGACAATCGCATATCGTGTTATGATACAGTAACGACGATTGGAGGAAATGGCAATTATGATAATCCATTTAGTGTGGTTTATCAATGGAGTGGTGGAACAGTTGAGCAGCCAGATTTCTTTAATACAACAGCATTTGGGGCAGGAATCTATACCCTTACAGCTACGGATACTATTACAGGCTGTGTGCAAACAGATATGGTGGAAGTAGTGCAAGGCGGTTTGCCTCCTGATTTGCATGCCTCTACCAGGGAAATTTCCTGTTTCGGCTATAATGATGGGCTCATTCAAATAGATACAGTACTAGGTGGTACTCCTCCGTTTTTATATTCCTTTAATGGCGGACCATTTATAGCCCAAACTGCTTTTGCCAATTTAGGTCCCGGCACTTATAATATAAGAGTTCAGGATGCGGAAGGATGTGAAGACGGATTGACATTTATAGTCAATGAACCCAATGAGCTGAGTATAGAATTGGTCGTTTTTGCCGATGAAGATCCCATTCCGTATGGAGATAGTGTTTTGTTGCAAGCTATCATCAATTATGCACCAGATCTACTGAGCTCAGTAGATTGGACACCAATTGACCAATTCCCCGATTGTGATGAGACCAATCTGGCTAATTGTCTGAGTTTTTACGTTACACCTGAGGGTCAAACGGTTTATACCATCCGGGTGCAAACCTTGAATGGATGTGCTGCCGCTGATCAAGTGCAGGTTAATGTGGTGAAAGAAAAAGGAATTTACATTCCTTCAGCATTTTCACCAACAGGAAGGGATGGCATCAACGACATCTTCAGAATCTACGGAAATCCCAAAATCGTAGCCAAAGTCAAAACCTTCATGGTTTTTGACCGCTGGGGGGAATTAATGCACGAAGCATACGATTTTGAACCAATAAGTGATGAGCACGGATGGGACGGATATTTCAGAGGTAAAAAAATGAATCCGGCTGTCTTCGTATATTTTGCTGAAGTGGAATATTTCGATGGTCAGGTGGAGTTGTTTAAAGGAGATGTTACATTGAAGTAATCAACAGCTTGTTTCTTTGTTTTTTAAAATGCATTACCTTTGCATCGTTTTTTACGGCAGATAACCTGCAATTGTCAATCCGTAACCTTATTTGAAGTATGAAATTGTACAACCGCGTCAACAACGAGGAGTTGAAGCAGCGGATGCTTGAGAGCAATGAGCCTCGCATTACGCTATCATTTTACCAATACCACCAAATCAACGATCCCAAGCAATTTAGAGATGAGCTGTATCGCATTCTTAATAAGGATGGGGTATTCGGTCGTATTTACATTGCATCAGAAGGTGTAAATGGTCAGATTTCCGTTCCGGAAAAACAATTCGAACAATTTAAAGCCGATTTGTACTCTGTTCCATTTTTAAATGGGATTCGATTGAATATTGCTGTCGACGATGATGGGAAGTCCTTTTACAAGTTGAAAATTAAGGTCCGCACAAAAATTGTGGCAGATGGTCTGGACGATTCAACTTTTGATCCATCAGACAGGGGAACAGCCTTGACTGCTGAAAAATTTAATGAATTAACGGAGTTGGACAATACCGTTGTGGTTGATATGCGCAACCATTACGAAAGTGAAGTAGGTCATTTTAAAGGCGCTATTTTGCCTGATGTTGAAACTTTCCGCGAAGCCCTTCCTTTGGTTGAGGATATGTTGAAGGACAGAAAGGACGACAACATCATTATGTATTGTACCGGTGGTATTCGCTGTGAAAAGGCAAGTGCTTATTACAAGCACAAAGGCTTTAAAAATGTCTTTATGGTCGATGGGGGCATTATTGAATATGCTCGCCAGGCAGATGAAAAGGGTTTGGAAAACAAATTCATCGGAAAGAATTTCGTGTTTGATGAGCGAATGGGTGAGCGCATCTCAGAAGATGTAATTGCCAAGTGTCACCAATGCGGCAAGCCATGCGACGACCATATCAATTGTGCCAATGATGCATGCCATATACTTTTTATACAATGTGAAGAATGTGCTGAAAAGATGGATGCATGTTGTTCTACCAAGTGTAAAGAGTTCATCCAACTTCCTGAAGAAGAGCAAATCGAGTTGCGTAAAACCACCGAGTTTAACGGGACCAAATTTGGAAAAGGCCGTTATAAGGCTTTTAATGGAAAGGCGGATGTGGAGTTGGTGATGGAGTAGTGGATGCAGCTTACGTTGGTAGTCTAAGATTAATTGTTTAGAATTGGGCATGGGAAGGAAAACTACCATTTTATTGGTTTTCTTTTTACTCCTCAATTGTTGTGCAAATGCACAATCAATTGACTCTATTCTTATTCAGCTACAAAAGCTGGAAGGCAGGGAAAAAATCGCCTTCACCAACGAGCATTTTTACACCTTATATGCAACGGACTTCAGTTTGGGTCAAAGGTTATTGCTAGAAGCAGACAGCCTTGCCGATGCACTTGTGCTTCCCAATGACAAAGCCATTGCACAGCGCAATCTGGGCATCA
Organism: Saprospiraceae bacterium; assembly: GCA_020436955.1. Classification (GTDB taxonomy): domain Bacteria; phylum Bacteroidota; class Bacteroidia; order Chitinophagales; family Saprospiraceae; genus JAGQWW01. Next base: position 4,371 of record JAGQWW010000070.1, read on the forward strand.
TTTATTATTTGAAAGGAGAGTATGAGCAGGCTTTAGCAGCTTATCAGATTGCCCTTACCTATTTTGAAAAAGCAGATGACATCTCAGGTGTAGGGCTGACGCTCAAGGAAATGGGTAACTTTTTTAAAAAGCAAAAGCAATATCCAAAAGCGCTGGAGGTACTTGATAGAGGTATTGATTTGTGCAAATCAGTACAAGATACAGACTGTATTACTCAGAATTTGGACATCAAAGCCGTCGTTTTGATTGAAATGGATAGCCTGGATGCTGCCAAAACTATACTGTACGAAGAGGAAATGCTTTTAAAAGCTTTCAGTAAAGGTGGGGATCTAAGTTATCCGTACAATCACTTATCAGAAATTGCCCTTTTACAAGGTGAAGTTGAAAATGCTGCCAATCTTTTACAAAAAAGTACTGCTATTCGGGCCGCGGCCGGTGACAGGCAGGGGGTTGCTATCAATACCAATAACCTGGGAGAAATTTACCTTAATTCTGGACGACCAGTTGATGCTATACCCTTTTTTAAAGATGCCCTTTCACAATCGAAGGAAATTGGATTTACAGATCTCACAAGGCACATTATGGAAATGTTGTCAAGGTCTTATGCGCAATTGAACGAAAGTGAAGAAGCTTTGAAATGGCTGAAGGAAAGTTATGCCGTAAAGGATAGCCTTTTTAATGTAGACCGAACCGAAAAACTGGCTGAAATGGATGCTAAATATGAGGCAGCCAAAAAAGCCACAGAAATTGCAGAGAAGGATGCCGCTTTACAAAAGCAAACTATCAAAGTGATTGGACTGTCTGCGGCTTTATTTTTAGTAGTTATTGCATTTGTGTTTGTAGGAAGGGTGCAGCAGCAAAAACGCATTAAAGCAGAGCTGCAAGCAGAAATAGCTTCCCGTGAAGCAGCGAATAAAATCCAGGAAGAAAGATTACGTATATCAAGAGACTTGCATGATAACCTTGGAGCTGAATTAACGTTGATTGGCTCTGCCCTCAATCGAAAGGCGTTTACTGCCCAAAGTGAAGAAGAAAAATCTGACCTGGAATCTATCAGTAAAAATACCAGGGAAGCAATGGGTCAGCTCCGGGAAACTATTTGGGCCATCCGAAAAGATTCTTTTTATCTGGAAGATTTGGTAGAAAAAATCAGGGAATTTGGCCAACGTGCCGGTTCTCTTCACCTCGATATGCAAGTAGGCAATCCAAAAGTACGTTTGGGGCCGGGTCAGACGCTCAATCTATACCGTATAGCCCAGGAGTCGATCACCAATGCAGTCAAACACGGCAATGCCAGGGTGGTCAGCCTCTTGTGGACCGTTGAGGGTAATCAGCTTGTCATGCAAATTAATGACGACGGCAAAGGGGTAGCAGGCAAAAAAAACTCAGGTGGATATGGTCTTCAAAATATGAAATCCAGGGCAGAAGAACTGGGTGGCAGTTTTTCTTTTTCTTCTCCCGGAACCGGTACACAGACACTTGTAAGCATTCCTTTGTAAGGGTTAAAATCCTTTTTTACGTAATTCATCGTATTGCCTCTCCAGCTTTTGTTTTCGAACCTTGCAGTACTTTCCGGTTAGTAGGATGACCGGTTAGGAGTATCATTCGGTTCGTCCAAAGCATTTGTTGCTATCGGAAAAGGCTTGAGGCCTGTTTTTCTTAAATTTACAATACGCAAGCCAATTTGGCTGGATAGTGTTTCAAACCTCCTAAAAACCAAAGTTTATGCGTACTGTACATGTTCATATTACGGAAGACATACCCCGATTGGCACAAATGCTATTGGATAACCTTCAATTAGATCCTGCATTTAAAAATACCGGAATTGCTTCCAACGGGAAGGAGTTATTAGAACAGATGGCCGGGATTCCGCATTTGCCGGATGTAGTGATGATGGATATCCAAATGCCTGAGATGGATGGTATTGAAGCGACTTTGCAGCTGAAAACCAGGCATCCACAGGTAAAGGTGATTATTGCGACGGTATTTGATGATGAAGAAAATATTTTCAATGCCATACTGGCCGGCGCGGACGGTTATCTTTTAAAAGATGACCCACCTGAAGCCCTACATCGTGCTATTAAAGAAGTAATGGAAGGAGGAGCCCCTATGTCTCCAGCCATTGCCAGAAAAGCATTGAACCTGTTACGCCGGAGTCCTCAGGCCCCCCGTGCGCCGGCATCACACGACTTAAGTGATCGGGAGGTTCAAATTCTTGAGCAACTTAGTAAAGGACTCCGGTACAGGCAGGTTGGTGAAAACCTTCATATTAGTACCGGCACGGTAAGGAAGCATATTGAAAATATTTACAGGAAACTACAGGTGCACAATAAAACGGCAGCTGTGGTGGAAGCCCGAAAGAAGGGCGTGATTTAGGCTATTTTTTTAATTCATATTTCGTGGACAGTGCAAGTCAGCGCTTAAAATCTGTTTTTAAAATAGGTTTTACCTGGCGGCATTATCTAAAAGATTGAACGCAGGCAGGCAGAAATTGCCTGCCTGTTTCATTTTGAATTTGTGATTTTTAAAACAATTGCGATTTTTATGGATATCAAGCAGGAAATATTATCAATATGAAGCATCCATTAAAAGCAATTTATTGCAATCAATATTATGAACTGAAACCAAAAGGAAAGGCACACAGTGCCAAAGAAAATGGTACTGCATTAAGCGCGGTGGCAGTCATGCTTTTGGTTTTTGCTACATTCTTAATTACGATTAGTTTTTTTCCGGATGTGGAAAAAGCTTCCAGAGATTTGATACAAGATGTGTTTGGCATAAAGACCGGAAAGTCTGCGGGTAAGATTCTTGGGCTTTTTTTGGTGTTTATTTCCTGGCCATTTGTACGATATACGGTTGGTACCGAACATTCCTATCAGGAGACCATCAGCGCCTTTGAGGCACTTGGTCCGGAAGAGCAACAAAAAGTTTCAAAATATGGTCTTTGGTCCTTTGTTGCTACCATTGGAATCTTTGCGTTAGCGTTTTTAATTTTCTTTATTATGAACTAAAGGGTAATAACTAAAAGGTGAATTATATAAAAAGGTCGTCCAATTTGGACGGCCTTTTTCATTTCTTCTCAATGCCATTTACTATTCCACAACTGAGACACTTTATTGCTTTGTGGGCTTTGAAACTATACTTACCTTCACCTTATCAAAAGTAAACGGCTTATTTGTTTTCAAACAGAAACCTTTAAAAGGCGAACTTTTTAAAACAAATTTTATTAAAAATAAGCTTAATATTTTAAGATTAAACAAAAAGTTTTACTTTTGCCTTAAATTGAAACATTTTTTTGTAAAAACTAATAGCAGATCTCATGGTGCAGGATAAAAGTGAAAAGCTGAAAATGCTTAATCTGGCGATAGACCGGATTGACAAAACTCATGGAAAAGGTACGGTCATGCGACTGGGGGAAAAACAGGTTATCGATGTAGAAACCATTCCTACCGGTTCCTTGGGCCTTGATATAGCGTTGGGGACCAATGGTTTCCCAAGAGGTAGAATAGTAGAAATTTACGGCCCGGAATCTTCCGGTAAAACGACACTTGCCATTCATGCAATTGCAGAATGTCAAAAGCAGGGCGGAATTGCAGCGATGATCGATGCAGAACACGCTTTCGACCGTTTTTATGCTGAAAATTTGGGCGTTGACGTTGAAAATCTTTTGATTTCGCAGCCTGATAATGGTGAGCAAGCACTTGAAATTGCAGAAAACCTTATCCGTTCAGGTGCCATTGATATTATCGTAATTGACTCCGTAGCAGCCCTTGTACCTCGTAGTGAGATTGAAGGCGAAATGGGAGACTCTAAAATGGGTCTTCAAGCAAGATTGATGTCACAGGCGATGAGGAAACTGACAGCTACCATCGGTAAAACAGGATGTTGCTGTATTTTCATCAACCAGCTGCGTGAGAAAATCGGGGTGATGTTTGGTAATCCGGAGACCACTACCGGTGGTAACGCTTTGAAGTTTTATGCTTCCCAGCGTTTGGATATCAGAAAATCTGGTGCAGCTATTAAGGATAAAGAAGGTAACGTATTGGGTAACCACGTGAAGGTTAAGGTGGTAAAAAATAAGTTGGCGCCTCCATTCAGAGTGTCTGAATTTGACATTGTGTTTGGTCGTGGTATCTCTAAATCCGGGGAAATTGTAGACTTAGGTGTCGATGCTGATATCATCGAAAAAAGTGGTTCCTGGTATAGCTATGATGGCGCTAAGATTGCCCAGGGCCGCGAAGCAGCCAAGCAGTTTTTTGAGGATAATCCGGAATTGGCATTGGAGGTTGAAAATAAAATCAAAGAGAAATTCGCGATTGTTTCAACTGGTGTCAAAACGGAATCTGTTGATGCCTAATGTACTTTAATTGAGCTTTCAAAACACTTCTATAAAGAAGGGCGACTATAGCAAACACTAATCGCCTAAAGATTATGTTCTGATGTATGAATGTCCCGGCCGGTTTGTGTCGGGACATTTTTTTTAAATCTTTCCAAACTGTTAAGAAAAAATAAAAATGAAGCATTAGGGTTAAATGAGGGTCAAAACCACACCATCTTGGGAAAATTTATTACCTGCTTCATTGTAAGTTTTCTCTTCCTTGGATTTTCCCTGGAGGCGCAGGACCAATTTCGACTGGGACTGCATGGTGGAGGTTATTACAGCCAGGCAGGTGATGGTATAAAACTATCGGTCACAGGAGAAATTCCCTTCAACCATTTTATTTCCATACGCCCCGAATTGAGTTTTGTCAAAAAACCCTTCGAGCACGACCTGGCGACGCTGGATCCGGAAAAGGAATACATTCTTACTTTTCAGCATGGATTCGAAATGGTTGTCCCTATTAAGTTCAGATTTGATTTTAGTAAATGGAATTTCTTTGGTGCCATTGGACCCTATGGTACATCTGCCTTTGAATTGAAAGGATATCTGGTAAAAGAAGCAGGCGGGCAAAACTTCAGAAAAGAAAGAATTGCTTTTGAAGACGCCCGGTTGCAGCCTTACGATATTGGAGTAAGTATTGGAGGTGGAGTTGAAAAAACCATTGCCAATAACAAAAGAATTGTATTACAAGCCTACAAGAATTGGGGATTAATTGATATCGATAATCAGCCTGATGGTGTTTCCTTCACGGAAAATTTAGTCATTATGCTAGGGATTACTATCCCATTAGGAAAGGCAAAGAAATAAAAAGCCGGGCCTTTCGACCCGGCCGAAACCTACCATTTAAAAACTGCAATTTTCACGGGATTATAATTTGCAAATAGTATTTCCAGCCAATACATACCGGCCGGTAATTCAGTTAAATCTAAATGGAGAGGTTCATGCGTAACCGATTGTACCCTGATTGATTTTTTGAGGTTTCCGGAGGTATTCCAGACATTAATTTTTGTAGGGATTTTTTCCACCAGTTCCTTGTTTAGATAGAACGGGCCGCTTCCCGGATTTGGGTAAACCAGGTTATTATCATTTTTAAATACTTGAGTCTCTTGTATCTGGATAGTCAAATTGTCCAGGAACGGTGCTTCCTTACCCGTGCAAATCTCCTGATGTAGAATTGGATGATTTTCTTCCAAAAGAGGGTTACCATTTAATTCGAAT
>JAGQWW010000071.1 GCA_020436955.1 Saprospiraceae bacterium
GCCTATATTTTCTCCATCATTAACAATGGCCAAAAAGCTTCCTTCGAAGATATTTTTACAGAAATGGAAAACCGCGTCCATGCCATTGTAACCTTCCTCGCTCTACTCGAGCTCCTAAATCTTCAAAAAATCGACATCACCCAAGGCGAAGGCATCAATAACTTTTGGGTAAAAGGGAGGGACTAGATGCTGGTTACTTGTCTCTAGTTGCTAGATGCTAGATGGAAACTGGAGGCATGCTGCCGCCCCCTGGAGGGGGTTGGGGGGTGATTATTTGGTTACTGGAGGCTAGTTTCTCGATGCTAGCAGCTAGGTGTAAGGAAGCATAGCGTATCGCAACTTTTGAAGTATAGCTAACCTAATAACTGAGTATAACGACTAATTAACTTAGATTCAACCCCGGTGCATTGCACTATTGAAACATTAATCGTACATTTACGATTGGCGATAAATAATAGACATGAAAGTACTCGCGGAACAAAAATTTTCAGTTGATAGTCAGGAAGAAATGGCAAGGTTTGCAAAAGCCTTGGCCCACCCTACCCGATTGGAAATTTTGCGTCTGTTGAGCACTCAAAGCTGTTGCTTTACGGGGGATTTGGTCGAGGTGCTACCCATCGCCCAATCTACCGTCTCCCAACATTTGAAAGAATTGAAAAATGCCGGATTGATCCAAGGTGAAATTAATCCACCCAAAATCAAATATTGTATCAATCAGGAGAACTGGCGAAAAGCAAAATTGCTTTTTACTGCCTTTTTTGAATAACCTTTTTTTATAATAACCTATCGTAAATTTACGATAGACGATAAATATCCATCCAAATGAAAAACATTAAAATTTTGGGTACCGGATGCCCCAAATGCAAACAAACAACTGCTTTAGTAGAAGCTTTGGTAAAGGAAACCGGTGTAGAAGCTACTATCGAAAAAGTAGAAGACATCATGGATATTATGCAATACAACATCATGGCCACTCCGGCAGTAGTAATTGATGAAAAAGTCGCTATCAAAGGTCGGGTACCTACCCGATCAGAACTGCTTGAACTCCTAGGTTAGTACCCATAAACCTGCACCATGTTTGACTGGATCATAAAATTGGCAGATTGGCTGGTCTATAATGTCCTGCATTTGGAGCAAGGGAAACACCTCTCCAATGCTTTGCATTTTTTCATTTATGATACGATAAAAATACTCCTGCTTTTACTCGTAGTAATCTTTTTGATGGGCATAGTCAACAGCTATTTCCCCGTAGAAAAAGTCAGAAACTTCCTTTCCAGACATAAGCTCTACGGATTTGAATACTTGATAGCCTCTCTATTTGGAGTGGTAACCCCATTTTGCTCCTGTTCCTCGGTTCCTCTATTTATAGGATTTGTTCGGGGAGGTATTCCGCTTGGTGTAACCTTCGCCTTTTTAATCACCTCTCCATTAGTCAATGAAGTCGCCATTGGGCTTTTCATCGGATTGTTTGGGTTAAAAATCACCTTGATTTATGTCATAAGCGGAGTCATTTTGGGTATGACCGCAGGTATCATTTTAAGCAAATTTAAACTGGAACGTTTTCTCACCCCCTGGGTAAAAGAAATATTGGCCAATGCTGAAAAGGAAAGCAACACTTTTGAAGCAGAAAACACGCCTTTTTCCAAACGATTGCCCATTATCTGGGCCGAGGTCCTCAAAATACTCAAAGGTGTTGTGCCCTATGTCATTGTAGGTATTGCCATCGGAGGGCTTATGCATGGCTATATCCCCGAGGGCTTTTTTGAAAAATATATGCGTAAGGATAACCTCTTTGCAGTACCACTGGCCACCCTTTTAGCTGTTCCCATGTACTCTAACGCTTCAGGAGTTTTACCTGTCGTTCAGGTTCTAGTAAGCAAAGGAATTCCGCTAGGAACCGCGATAGCTTTTATGATGGGAGTAGTAGGCCTCTCCCTTCCGGAAGGAATGCTCCTTAAAAAAGTAATGACCATTAAACTCATTGGAATATTCTTCGGAGTAGTAACACTTTGTATCATCCTTTCCGGATATCTATTTAATATCATTTTATAAAATAATAAATATGAAATACGTAAGCTTTTTATCATTCATCCTCCTGGTTTCATTTTCTGCCTGCCAGGTGCAGAATAACAGTAAAACGATTGCAACAAATGACCTGTCTACAAAAATTGAAGTCATAGATTTTTATGGCACTCATCGTTGTGTTACCTGTGAAGCCATCGAAGCCAATGCGAAATATACTGTCGACACCTATTTTCAAAAGGAGGTAAAAGCAGGAAAATTAGCGTTCAAAACAGTCAATGTGGACCTGGAAGAAAATTATGACATAGCAGAGCAATTTGAAGCCAGTGGAACTGCCCTTTTTCTCAACATCATCAAGGACGGGAAAGAACAACATATCGACTTGACCAACTTTGCCTTTGAAAAAGGAAGAGATAAAGCAGCATTTTCGGCTGAGTTAAAAGAAAAAATAGAAAATCAACTTAAACTGCTGTAATGGACATATTGCAATCCATCCTGGATAATTACAATATTCCGATACTGTCTGCTTTGGTGTTGGGCCTCATGACTGCTATCAGTCCATGCCCTTTGGCTACCAATATCACAGCCACAGCCTATATATCAAAACATATCTCCTCCCGTAAAAAGGTATTGTGGAGCGGTATTTTATATTCGATGGGCAGAGCTTTTAGTTATACTGGTATCGGATTGGTTCTTTATTTCGGTGCCAGCAAGTTTCATATTGCCCGGCTTTTTCAACAAAATGGAGAAAAGTATTTGGGGCCATTATTAATCATCCTGGGTTTGATTATGCTCAACGTAATCAAACTCAACTTTCTAGGTTCCTGGACTTTCAATGAAAAGTTGTCAGAAAAACTAAAAGGCAAAGGATTGTGGGGATCATTTTGGCTGGGAGTCGTTTTTGCCTTAGCCTTTTGTCCTTATAGCGGAGCATTGTACTTCGGTATGCTGATCCCCATGACTATTACCAGTGCATCCGGATTATATCTACCCATTGTTTTTGCATTAGGCACCGGCTTACCTGTCATCCTCTTCACTTACCTGCTCGTGTTTGCAGCACATAAAGTAAGTAGCATTTTTAACAGCATAACAAAAGTAGAACGGGTCATGCGGTATATAGCAGGTGTAGTTTTCATTCTTTCCGGCCTTTATTATGTAGCCATATTCACCGGTTATCTTTAATAAACAAAGCTGATAATTATAAAAATTTACTTTAGAAAAAGAGAAATCAGAAAGCATTGCGTATAGCCACCCTTGCGTATAGCCCCAATATTAGAAAAGCAACTATTGATTTTCAACAGCTTACAACTAATATCGTATAGCTACTATTGACGTATAGCCGAAAAACTTCATTAGCGTCCTACCCTATCTCCCAAATACCCACCCTGGTCTCGATGCCTTTGAGCTTCACGATCATCGATGAATCGCTGGTCTGTAACTCGCTTTTTTCTAATAACTCAAAAAACGCCTGACCAATTTGTCGGCCTGGTTCGGTCAACAAGACCTTGGTATTAGGTCCTTTGAAGTGCAGAATTGTATCCAATAAGGGTTGTAAAATGCGCTTTTCATACGCTACATCTGCAGCCAATATCCAATCCGGTTGGAAATTACCGGCTGGTTCCCTCCAGTCAAGGATGGAAAATGTAGCTTCTCCTGGTATATCATTTAAATCCCAATTGCGACTGGCCATATCGAGGGCGTCTTGAATATAATCGGTAAAATGTACCTCAGCACCCATTTTACCGGCAACTACACCAACCAGACCCAGGCCACAACCCAATTCCAAAACCCTGTCTCCGGGTTTAATCAGCTTATGTCGGACCATATGTTGAGAAAGACCGATAGCCGACGGCCATAAATCGGCCCAATAGGGAATACGCTCATCTTTGAAGTCGGCATGGTCCTTTCCTTTTTTTATGAGGGCATCAAACAAGGCTTCCATGTTGGAAACAGTCGCAAACCGTATGGAAAGGTCTTCAATCTGAAGGTTTTGTTCTTGTATTTCTACTTCCGGATTCATCTGTCATTTTTATCCTCCAAATCCGGATCCTCTCAACCATTTATCTGCATCAGCATCGGACCAACCTTTTCGGTCTTTATAATCTGAAATTTGGTCCTCAGCAATTTCTCCAATACCAAAATATTTTGACTCCGGATGTGAGAAATACCAACCACTTACAGATGCGGCCGGATACATGGCCATACTTTCGGTCAATTCTACTCCGATAGTTTCTTTCACACCCAGCAAATCCCATAATTTCATCTTCTCCGTATGCTCTGGACAAGCTGGATAACCGGGAGCCGGACGAATCCCTTGATAGGTCTCCTTGATGAGATCTTCCTTGGTCATTTGCTCATCATTTGCATAACCCCAAAATTCTTTTCGCATCCGTTCATGCATACGCTCTGCCAGGGCCTCTGCCAACCGATCAGCCAGCGCTTTCAACAAGATGGCATGATAATCATCGTGGTCATCTTCAAATTTTTTCACCCAGGGCTCGATTCCGACTCCCACAGTTACAGCAAATGCACCGATGTAATCTTGTTTGCCTGTCTCTTTCGGCGCGACGAAATCTGCAAGACATAAATTTGGTTGTCCGGCAGCCTTCTTCCTTTGTTGACGAAGATGATGTAAAACAGTTGTAACCTCTTTTCGGTCTTCAGTTTGATACAAGGCGATATCATCACCCACAGCATTGGCAGGGAAAAGTCCAATTACTGCTTTTGCAGTAAACCATTCCTCCTCAATGATTTGATTGAGCATCATCTTGGCATCCTGGAAGAGTTTGCTTGCTTCCTCCCCTACCCTTTCATCTTTTAAAATGGCCGGATATTTTCCTTTTAATTCCCAGGTATGGAAAAACGGGGTCCAGTCAATATAAGATATCAATTCCTCTATGGAATAATCTTCCCAAATCTGCACACCTAGTTGCTTAGGAATAGGAGGCGTATACATTGCCCAATCGATCGCAACTTTGTTCTCCCGGGCTGCTTCAATGGAAATATACTCCTTGGCTCCTTGTTGACTCGCTCTGCGTACCCTGGTCTCTTCGTATTCTTCCTTTATTTGCTTTACAAAATCTGCCCTGGTACTACCTTCCTGGGACAATAAATTGGATGCTACAGTAACGGACCTCGATGCATCTAAAACATGTACTACCGGACCGTCATAGTTAGGTTCTATTTTGACCGCAGTATGCACCTTTGAAGTAGTCGCACCACCAATTAATAATGGCAATTCGAAATTTTGTCTTTTCATTTCCTTAGCCAGATAGACCATCTCATCCAGGGAAGGTGTAATTAATCCGGAAAGTCCTATGATGTCTACTTGCTGCGCTCTTGCAGTATCCAATATTTTTTGGGCAGGTACCATCACCCCCAAATCAATGATCTCGTAATTGTTGCACCCTAGCACTACGCCAACGATGTTCTTCCCGATGTCATGAACATCTCCCTTCACTGTAGCCAACAAAATTCGGCCCTTGTGAGAAGCGCCTCCCTTGGATTTATCTGCCTCTATATAAGGTGTCAGGTAAGCAACCGCCTTTTTCATAACCCTGGCCGATTTCACCACCTGGGGCAAAAACATTTTTCCTGCACCAAAAAGATCTCCTACCACATTCATTCCATCCATCAAAGGACCTTCGATCACCTGTAAGGGTGAATCTAGGGTTTGCCGGGCCTCTTCTACATCTTCTTCAATAAATTCAGTGATACCTTTTACCAGCGAATGTTCCAAACGCTTTACAACCGACTCCTCCCTCCAGGTCAGATCTTTTTGAATTTTCCGACCACCATCCGATTTTACATTTTCTGCATAAGCAGTCAACCTTTCCGTAGCATCTTCCCTTTTATTAAAAAGGACATCTTCCACCAATTCCAATAGATCTTTTGGTATTTCTTCATACACTTCTATCATACCGGCATTTACAATCCCCATATCCATACCTGCCTGTATGGCATGGTATAAAAAGGCTGCATGCATGGCTTCCCGCACTACATTGTTTCCACGAAAACTAAAAGAGAGATTACTCACCCCTCCGCTAATTTTTGCTCCGGGACATAGCGCCTTTATCTGACGCGTCGCTTCTATAAAATTGATAGCATAAACATTGTGTTCTTCTATACCGGTAGCAACTGCAAATATGTTTGGGTCAAAAATGATGTCAGTCGGAGCAAAGCCTACCTTTTCGGTTAGAATCTTGAAGGCCCTTGTACAAATTTCTACTTTCCTTTCAATGGTGTCCGCTTGTCCTTCTTCATCAAATGCCATTACGATGACTGCAGCACCATATCTTCGGGCCAGGGTTCCTTGCCTGATAAATTCAGCCTCCCCTTCTTTCATAGAAATGGAGTTGACAATACATTTTCCCTGCACACACTTCAATCCGGCTTCGATTACCTCCCATTTGGATGAATCGATCATGATGGGCAATTTGGCGATGTCAGGTTCAGCCATTACCAGGTTTAAAAACTTAACCATAGCGGCTTTGCTATCCAACAAGCCTTCGTCCATATTTACATCTATCACTTGTGCTCCTCCTTCAACCTGTTGTTGTGCAACCGTAAGCGCCTCCTGGTATTCACCATTCAAAATGAGTCTGGCAAATTTCTTCGATCCGGTAACATTCGTGCGTTCGCCAACATTCACAAAATTCATATCCTCCCGGAATATCAAAGGTTCCAATCCACTCAGACTGGTAAGTGCTTTTTGGGGCTCCAATCTTCTAGGCTCAAATCGGGTTACATGGGAAGCCATATGGCGGATATGATCAGGTGAGGTACCACAACATCCACCCACTATATTTACAAAGCCACTTTGTACAAAATCATCTATGAAAGAACACATTTCCGCCGGTTGTTGATCGTATTCACCCATCTCATTTGGCAAACCCGCATTGGGATAGGCATGCACGTAACAATTAGCAACCTTTGCCAGTGCTTCCAGATGCGGACGCATTTCTTTGGCACCCAAGGCACAATTCAATCCTACACAAAATGGTCTGGCATGCTGTACAGAAATCCAGAATGCTTCCACTGTTTGGCCACTTAAGGTACGGCCACTGGCATCTGTAATGGTACCTGATATAATAATGGGAAGTTCAATTCCCTTTTCTTCAAAAATTTCATCAATGGCAAAAAGCGCAGCCTTCGCGTTAAGCGTATCAAAAATGGTCTCAACCAATAAAATATCTACTCCTCCATCCATCAATCCGCGCACCTGATCTGCATAGGCATTTTTCACCTCATCGAAGGTAACGGCTCTGTAACCCGGGTCATTGACATCAGGAGAAAGTGACAAGGTTCTGTTCATAGGGCCGATTGCACCTGCGACAAATTTATCTTCAACCGTTTCTCCCCTTTCCTTTTGTTGTTTCGTGTATTTTTCAACAGCACTTTTTGCCAGGCGAGCTGATGCAAGATTCATTTCATAGCTAAATTCCTGCATCTCATAATCTGCCATCGAAATGGCCTGTGCATTGAAAGTATTGGTCTCCAGGATATCGGATCCTGCTTCCAAATATTGTAAATGGATCTCTTCAATAATCTGAGGTTGGGTCAGACTCAAAAGGTCGTTGTTCCCTTTTATATCGCTGTGCCAGTCTTTAAAACGTTCGCCCCGATAGTCCTCCTCCGTCAGTTTGTACCGTTGAATCATGGTTCCCATCGCACCATCCAAGACTAAAATTCTCTTTTGAACCGCTTTTTCAAGCCTGCTTGCTGTATTACTTTTTACCATCTTTTAAAATAGTATGCATTTGTAAGCTAAAACTGCCGCAAAGGTAGCTATAAATTAAATGAGAAGTGTCACCTGAACAATAAGGTATACAGGGTCAGATTGTTTAAAATACAAAGCACCCGGCTTTGGTCCCTGCTTGACAATTTTTGAATTCCGACTAAGGGAAATAATAATATGCTGTACTTTCGCATAAAATTAACAGCCGGTAATGAAAAAATTCTTTTGGATTGCCATCCTTGGCATGCTACCTATTCTTTCTTTTGCACAGGGTAAAATCGCCCCTGCTTTAGCTGAAAAGCTACAAAATGAGCGTAGTGCCATTTATAATGTAACGGTTTACCTAACCGAACAGGCAGACATACAGCAAAATCTTCAACAACAAAAATTTAAAACAGCTCCAGCCAGAGATTTTAAAGTAGAAATTTTAAAATCCTTACGCTCAGTAGCTGAAAAGACACAACCGGCCGTTTTGAATCAGCTGACCGGTATAAAAGGTATTGAAAAGTCGTCTATCCAATCGCTTTGGATTATCAACGGATTTGAATTGAAAGCTTCTGCCCAGGCCATCGACCAAATTGCCTCCCTGGAAGCAGTTGACTATATTGAAGAAACCGTCTTCTCCGAACCTGCTTTTGCAGAACAGGTAAACGATTTGCCTGCTCCTCCGATTCCCAATGGCCATGAAAATGGTTTGGAGGTCATCAATGCAAATAAAATGTGGGCCCTGGGTTATACTGGATATGGAACAATCGCTTACATCTATGATACCGGATTTGATCGGTACCACCCGGCATTGGAAAGCAATTTTAGATACCACAATGCTCCCATGGCCGCATCTTTTAAAGGAACAGAAGATGAACCCTACTCTTGTGGAGACCACGGAACGCATGTGACGGGAACTATCTGCGGTTTGGACAGGGTTAGAAATGATACCATCGGGGTAGCTTTTAATGCTGAATTTATCGTTTCAGCCCAGTTTACCACTTGTGAAGACAAAGCGGTTTCTGATAACGTGGCCTTCCAATGGGCCATCGATCCTGACGAGAATCCAAATTCCGTTGACGATATTCCCAATGTATTAAACATGTCAGGAGGAAGGCCGGACCCCGGTTCCGGTTCTTGTACCAACGGCCAGGTTCAGGCAGTATATGCTTCTTTGAAAGCCGTGGATATGGCAGCCATCATTGCTGCCGGAAATGAAGGTCCGGAGCCAACCACCAATCGATCACCGGCTATTTACAATTACGATTTAGTGCACACATTTTCTGTTGGAAATATCAATGCTGATATTATGACCATCAACCCTTCCAGCAGCCGTGGACCATCCATTTGTTTTTCTTCAGATTCTTCTTTGTATATAAAACCGGAGGTGAGTGCTCCAGGTACCAATATTCGTTCTTCAGTTGTAGGTGGTGGTTATAGCAACTTTACCGGTACCTCCATGGCATCTCCACATACTGCCGGTGCATTTTTATTGCTAAGGGAAGCTTTTCCGGATCTGTCAGAAGAGGAATTATTGTTGGCCATGTATTTTTCAGCGGTTGACATGGGTACACCGGGTGAGGACAATGATTATGGCATGGGATTATTGGATATTTATGGTGCTTATCAATACCTTATTAATAAAGGGTTCACCCCAACCCCTCCGGTTCCTGCAGACAAAGATGTAATAGCCATTCATCTTGAGACCAAAAGTGAGTTGTTGTGTGAAGGCATATTACAAGCAAGCTTTACTTTTGAAAATGCAGGTACTGATACGTTGAAAAACGTATTGATCATATTCCGTGAAGTAGCCGGGCTTTTTGCACCGGATACTATACAGTGGGAAGGCATCTTATTACCGGATGAGGTTACCACCATAGAATATACCGCTACGAAATCTATCCCGGGCGGTAAGTATGAACTACAGGCACAACTGGCCATGCCTAATGGACAAGAGGACCCAAGAGACCTGAATAATTATTACAAGTATCCATTTGAAATGTTGGATGCATCGTATGTTATTCCAGCTATCAGCGCCTCAGTAGATTCAACTATTTGTATTGGTTCCAGGATTTTATTGGAAAACCAGACACCCCTTACAGGAGACCAGGGTGTTTATTGGTACAGTCAAAATAATAGGGTTTTACCAATGGCAGAAGGTAATTCCTTCCTTACGCC
>JAGQWW010000072.1 GCA_020436955.1 Saprospiraceae bacterium
CTAGGACTGTCACGACGATCACGGAGGCCTGTGTCGCGGACTGGCTACCACGTCAGAAAGCCAATGGATCCCTCCATGATTCGCACCCTCAGTATTCGTCTTTTTGGTGGTATTTTCTCGTTAGACAAGGAACATTGTGGCCGACTTGTCCATCACTCCGCAGACCTTCCAACGAAGTCACGTTCTGCTTTCTCCCCCCGTGAACTGCTTGCAGTGATGGACGATCACATCACAGTAGAGCGGGTCGAGTTCCATAAGGAAGGCTCGGAGGCCATTCTGCTGAGGGATCAGAGTGGAACTGCTGCCCCCGATCATGTTGAAGATGCACACATCGATTTTCACGCGCTCAATTTGTTGCGGATGCCAACGACAAATGACGGTTCAAATATTTTGCCGATCAACGGCAAATCGCAATCAATCGCCCGCGTTCATCGAAACCTTTAGATGATTCAGCATCTCGAGGAGATTCTTCGTCAGGATCACGGACGCATCCTCTTGCACGATATTGGTCCCGAGCCAGGTTTCATATCCACCGAGGCGATGTTGTTCTGGCGGTGGCAGGTAGCCATGCCGCCCGTTGGCCATACCGTTCAAAAAAAAAAAATTGAAAAAAGGACTGCCAATAAGGAGGAAGCAATTGCAATGGTTCGGCCACACGAATGGAAGTCACCGGTAATTGTTCAAGGTGTAAACACGCTCGTAATCGATGCAAACGCTCTGCAAAACCGGCAATTGATAAAGGGAAATAAGTATTTGGTGCGGCTTCCCGGATTTGTTGTTCCAATGCGGCAAATACCGAAATTCGCTCAGGTTGCTGGTCAATATTTGAAAAATCCCATCCGGCCAATAATAATTCATCACGCATGTCCAGCAATCGACGACTCGTACCAAATGGGTCAGCCAAAAAAGAAGCTTTGTAAAAACTATCAGGCGAATTATCCAGAAAGACCTGTAAATGTTGCCGGAATTTTTCAAGCCTCAAGAATTCCTGATCTTCATCAGGAACCGACAGGCCTTCCCATCGCTCCAGCCAGGCAACAAATTTCGAAGGACCACAAACCAGAATTTCCTCCCCTCCATTTTGATGTACATAAGGGGATTCATCCAGCTTCAAACCAAAAATTACCTCCATACCATTTTACTTTGCTCCAATTTTATGAAATTTTCAGAAACCACCTTACATCGTTCGGACATTTTAAAGAATTAATTTAATTGCACCTACTAAAACGAAGCAGTTCAAACTTATTATTAGGCGTACGGTTTTCCTATTTTTGTGATTGAATCGTAAAAATAGTTGAATGAAAAGGATTTACCTGGACAACGCAGCAACAACTCCGGTTTCTCCATCGGTGGTCCAAGCTATGTCCAATACCCTTACCCATGTATTTGGAAACCCATCTTCCATTCATGCAGAAGGTCGGAAAGCAAGGTCAGTAATTGAAGATGCCAGAAAAACAGTAGCCGGTTATATCGGTGCTTCCATCGGGGAAGTGTTCTTCACATCCTGCGGAACAGAGTCCAACAATATGGTATTGAAAGGAGCCGTAAGAGACCTTGGGGTGGAAAGAATTATCAGTTCTCCGATTGAGCACCATTGTGTTCTGCATTCACTAGATGCCATTGGAAAAGAAGCTCCGGTCGAAAGGCTTAACTTAGGTATCGGCTTAAATGGTAGAATTGATTTAGGCGAATTGGAGGACCTTTTAAAAAATAGCACCAAAAAGACCCTTGTGTCCTTGATGCACTCCAATAATGAGATTGGCACTATGATAGATTTAGAAGCAGTTGGTGCTTTGTGTGCAACATATGGAGCTTTATTTCATACCGATACCGTTCAAACCATCGGCTATTTCCCCATCAACGTAGAAGCGGCCGGTGTTCACTTTTTATCTGGTTCGGCGCATAAATTTTATGGCCCTAAAGGCGTAGGTTTTGTTTATATCAACAACAATAACCAGCTAAAACCATTCATCGATGGAGGTTCTCAGGAAAGAAATATGCGGGGAGGAACAGAAAACATAGCCGGTATTGTTGGTTTAGCCACCGCAATGGATGAGGCTTATTCAGATTTAACTTCCCGACGTGAAAAAGTGGAAATGCTTAGGTCCTATTTTAAAGAGAAATTGGAAAGCCATTTTGAAGAGGTACAATTCAATGGAGAAGATGGAGGTATTTCCCATTATAAAGTTTTGAGTGTATCATTTCCACCTTCTCCTAAGAATGATCTCTTATTGCTCAACCTTGATATTGCCGGTATAAGTGCCAGTGGTGGGTCTGCTTGTAGTTCAGGAGTGGATATTGGATCGCACGTACTTACAGCAATGGGAGTAGATCCCGAGAGGGCTACCATTCGCTTTTCCTTTTCTCATCACAATACTACTGCAGAAATCGATTTTACGATGGAGCAACTGGTAAAGATTTTATCACCTGTCGAAGTGTAAATTATGTATCAACTTAAGGCTAAACCTTTTGGGAAATTTAAGAAATACCACATTTTCAATGCTTCCACCGGCAATGAAATCATATTAACTCCTGAATTTGGTGCTACTATTTTACAAGTGCAGTTAAAGGGCCAACCTTTGTTGGATACCTATCCTGATCCGGAAGCACTCGAGAGTCTTTCATGGGCAAGAAATAGTATCCTAATTCCTTACCCAAACCGGATAAGGGATGGAAAATATTCCTGGAAAGGAAATGCATACAACTTTCCCATCAATAATAAGGCAACAGCCAACTCCATCCATGGATTCATTCGCAATCAGCCTTCTTCAGTCGAAAGCGTGGACCTGTCTGAAGATTATGCTCAGATAGTCTGTTCTATTCCTTATGACGGGAACCTGGATGCCTATCCATGGCCCTTTACAGTAACCATCACCTACACCATAAGCGAAGAACAGGGATTTGAAATGGAAATGATGGTTGAAAATGCAGGTGCCAACGAAATACCAATGGGTATGGGCTGGCATCCCTATTTTACCATCGGAGGCAAAGCAAACGAATGGGAATTATCCATCCCAGGGTCTAAAAAAGTCGAAGTGGATGAAAAAATGATTCCGACCGGACAGTTATCAGACTTTGAATGGGATGGCCCCATTGGCGATTTAAAGATCGATACCTGCTTTTTTGTCAAGTCCAAAGAATTGTTGGAAGTGAACCTATCGGCGGGTGATAAAAAACTGCTTTATTGGCAGGATGGTCATGTTTGGCCTTTTTACCAACTTTTTATTCCGCCGGACCGGCATTGTATTGCCATTGAACCGATGACCTGTAATGTAGATGCTTTTAATAATAAGGATCATTTGAAAATTCTAGGACCCGGTGCTACCTTTAAAGGTAAATTTGGTTTCTCATTTGAAAAAATTTCTTGAACCATTTAGGAAACCAATCGTTTTACTGCCAAAATTCAACAACTATGCAGGTGCTGACCAACATTTTGATCGTTTTAGCAACCGTGGCTACCATGGAATTTGTAGCATGGGCAGCTCATAAATTCCTTATGCATGGTTATTTATGGAACTGGCATGAGGACCACCACGATCCTAAATTGAAACACGGTTTCTTCGAAAAGAATGATAGATTTTTCCTGGTATTTGCGGTACCAAGTGCAGGTTCGTTTATGGCAAGTCAACTCACTCCGTATGGTTGGTTGCTATATGTAGGAATTGGAATTGCTATCTACGGTGCCATTTATTTCCTTATTCACGATGTTTACATTCATCGTCGTTTCGATTGGTTTAAACACCTGGATAATCCATATTCAAGAGCAATTTTGAGGGCGCATGGTGCCCACCATGCTAAAAAAGACAAGGAAGATGGTGAGTCTTTTGGTCTTTTGGTGGTACATCCAAAGTATTTCAAAAAGCGCTCAGAATGGAAAAAATATGAAGCACACGAGCACCATCATTAATGCTCCTTTTTGTTAATTTATTATCAAGGCAGGGACTAATTCACAACAATTTGAAGTATTTTGCTGTACTTTGTACGGACAAACCTGATTAGATTTCCTGCGATAATGAAAATCAACACTTTCCTATTTTTCCTTGTAGCTTTTGTATGTATGCTTTCGGCAACTGCCTTGTCTGCACAAGATGGTCCTGCCAATAATAAAGATGAATTTCAGCAAAAATATGAATGGCGCATAAAAAGGGAAATCCTCAACGGAGTATACATTCCAAAGGACCTTGGTGATGCTTTTAATGAACTCAACAAAAAAATTGATGCAGAGTCCAAGGCAAAATTCTTAATGGTCCCTGAAGATACTGCTGCCATCAAATTACATTTCAGCCTTGGCAGATGGATGATTGTGAATTGGGGATTTTATGAAGGCAGTAGATTTTCCCATTACCTGAGACAAGCCGGGATTACTTATCCGGACGATATGGCCCGCTTTGTCATCATCACCTATCACAGGTTCCTAAACGAAAAACCATTGGAGATAAAGGCCTTGGCTGAATCCATAAAGGAAGAACGTCAGGCAGATTATAAGCAAAAGATGGAAGGAGCCACCATCCTACACGAAGAAACAAGAGTAAGGGAAAAAGAGCCTGAAAAAGAAAAGAACTAAAAAAAGGGTTGGAATTTACTCCAACCCTTTTTTTTATTTTCTCCACGGTTCTGCCTCCCAAACCATTTGGGATACTACCTCATAGACATCTTCCGGATTAGGTTTAGAGAAATAATCTCCATCCGAACCATATGGCGGTCTGTGAGCTTTCGCTGACAAAGTAGTTGGTGCAGAGTCAAGGAATTTATAACCTCCTTGCTCCTCCAGCACTTTTTGCATCATATATGCTGTTGCCCCACCAGGTACATCCTCATCCATGAAGATAATTCTGTTGGTTTTCTGCAGAGAACCAAGTATGATGTGTTCGGTATCGAAAGGCAAAAGAGTCTGCACATCGATAAGCTCAACCGAAATACCTTTTTTCTCGAGCAGAGCAATTCCCTCCTGTGCTATTCTAACACAGCTACCATAGGTTACAAGCGTTACATCTGAACCTTCCTGCAGAATTTCCGGAACGCCCAATGGAACTGTGAACTCACCTATATTATTAGGCAATTTTTCCTTTAATCGATATCCGTTCAAGCATTCGATTACCAATCCGGGCTCATCAGACTTCAATAAGGTATTGTACATACCTGCAGCTTGGGTCATATTTCTAGGTGTACAAACATGCATACCTCGCAAAGAATTGACAATCATACCCAGTGGAGAACCTGCGTGCCAGATACCTTCCAAACGGTGTCCTCTTGTACGAATAATAGCAGGTGCTTTTTGCAAACCATTTGACCTCCAACGCAAGGTTGCCAGGTCATCCATCAATGGTTCCAATCCATAAATCAGGTAATCCAAATATTGAATTTCACCGATTGGTCTCAATCCTCGCATAGCCATACCAATAGCCTGCCCCATGATGGTCCACTCTCTAATCCCAACATCAAAGATGCGTTCTTCTCCATATTTTTCCTGCATCCCCATGAAGCCCTGGTTCACACCTCCGATTTGTCCAACATCCTCTCCAAAAGCAAAGATTTCAGGATGCTTTTCAAAGGCTTTATCGAAAAAGGTGTTCAGGATTTCATACCCGTTTTTCATTTCACTGCTTTCATCAAATTCTGCAGGAATAACGGGAACCTTCATGACTGACTTTTCGGACTCACTATAAAGGTGCTTTTCATACCGTTGTTTACCAAGCTCCTTCATTTCGCTAATCCATGTTCCCAGAGTATCAACCGCCTCATTGTTATTTCCATCTACCAGGAAATAAGCGCGTCTGGCGATTTGTACTACCTCTGCCAAAACCGGATTAAAGAGTGACTTTATTTCCTTTTGCAGCTTTTCCATCTCTGATGGTTCAAGACCTGCCGCTTTGAGGTTTTCGAGCATTCCATTTACAACAGCAGTAGCTTCTTTGACCTGATCGGTGTAGTCCTTCCAGGCCTTCGCCTTACCTTCTCTTGCAAATTTGATAGCTTCTTGCTGGATGGATTCGATTTCATCATGGGTAGCGATTCCTTCTTCCACCATCCATTCACCCATCTTTTTGATGCAGTCGAAATCTTTCTCCCACTGCAATCTTTCCGGTGATTTATATCTTTCGTGTGAGCCGGAGGTGGAATGCCCTTGAGGTTGGGTGACCTCTTTTACATGCACCAATACCGGCTTATGTTCTTTTCTTGATCGCTCAGTTGCTTTCTCAAAGGTCTCCCGCAAGTGGTTGTAGTTCCAACCATAACTAATTTCTATATGGATACCCTCACCTTTTTTATCACTGGCAAAGCCGCTCAATACCTCAGAAATACTCCCTTTAGTGGTTTGATATTCTTTTGGAACGGAAATACCATAGCCATCATCCCATACAGCTACAACTAAAGGCACTTGCAATACACCTGCAGCATTGATGGTTTCCCAAAATACACCTTCTGATGTACTGGCATCCCCTATGGTACAAAAAACCACCTCGTTACCTTTTGAGGAAAAGTTGGTTTTCTGAAGGTCTTTACTGTTTCTGTATTTTTTGGAAGCGTAAGCTAAACCAAGAGCACGGGCCATTTGCCCGCCTGTACTGGATATATCAGAACTGACATTGTACATGTCCAAATGATTGGTCCAGTTACCTTCATGATCGATGGCAGCTGTTGCGAAGTGATTATTCATCTGCCTTCCTCCAGAAAATGGATCATTGTCATGGTCTGCATAAAGCTGTGCGAAGAATTGCTCAATTGAACTTAACCCAAGTGCAAACATCATCGTTTGATCACGATAGTACCCTGAACGCCAATCGCCTTTCTTGAAGGATCTGGCCAAAGCAACCTGGGCTACCTCCTTACCATCGCCGACGATACCAAACTTGGCTTTTCCGGTGAGTACTTCCTTTCTTCCCAAAACGCTGGCTTCGCGGGAAATACAGGACCATCGGAAATCTTCTTTAACCTGGTTTATGTATGCTTTTGTGAATTTTGGGGCTTTGGTTTTTTTATTGGATAGCACTTCTGCCATTGTAAAACATTTAGGTTTTGATTTGGTAGGAAATTTCGAAATAACGGACTTTTCAAAATTGGATTTTGATAACCCGCTATTAAAAGTGCAAAGGTAATAAAAAGTTTGGCGGCTTAGGTATTAATTAAATACCCGAAATCATCTATTCTACACCATTTGCAGGAGCAGAATATATCGTTTTTTGAAGGGATTTACAAGAGGGGACAAAAAAAAATCCGATTGCCAGAAGCAACCGGATTTTAACAAGGTTAGTTAAAGGTTTTGTACTTTAAAACTGAAGTATATCTCGTAATTTTTCTTCTGAAGCAACGGGGTCATTTAATACGTCCAGGACAAAAGTAAAGGACTCAGGGCTCTTGTTTTGTTCCCACTTATCAAAGTCCTCAGGTCTCAACAAGGCAATCTGGTTATTCTCCGTAACAATCCAAAGCAGGTTATCGCTTTTTTCATTGAATCGCACTTTTGCATCATCTGTAGCGAAGATCCTCATGACTGTATTCCTGTTCTTTTCAGCGAGGAATGCTGTGTGATTATCAAAAAGCTGCTGTTCGTTATCGACAAAATCTGCTTTTACGTTAGACCCTTCATGTTTGTATGGTCTGTCGCAGTTCCAGATTCCAAATTCGCTTACAGCGAATCTGTTTACCACTTTTGCCCATCCAACATTTCCGGAAGCGAGATTGCTATTTGCAGTTGCTTCTTCAATTTGTCTATCAAATTTCTTGTTTACTGCTGCAATTTCCGGAGCCATCAACTTTTCTCTGGCTTCTATTTCTTTGTCATAGTCCGCCATGAGCTGGTTGTATTCTGCCATGGCAACCTGGAATTGTTCTGCTGAAAGCACCGGACTCACTTTAACTTCCAATTTCTCCTCTCCTTTTATAAGTGTAAGGGAGAAATCTACATTTGAAAGGGCAGTAATCTCAGCATCATCCCAGTTTTTCTTCAACTCTTCTGCTGCGATATTTTCCGTTGGATGTACCTGCCAAAAAGACTTTTTATAGCGCTCGAAAATTTCTTTACTTTCTGCTGCCGTTAACCCTTGACCAAAGTGAACATCATTTTCATTAAAATCCAGATTGAAGACAAAGTCAGTACCATTTGCTCTTTGTGGTTTAACCGGCGCAATGGGTCTTGGATAAGCCTGTTCCAATTGATTCAATGCTCGATTGCGTTGTTTATCGATGGAGGCAACCGCATTTCCAACCTGACCATTTAAGAAGGTAGAAGAAACGGTACCATCGGCGTTAAGCGCCTTGGTTCCAAAGGTTTCAACTACCTGGATATTATCAACATTTGCATAATTCCAGGCACGTTCAGTTGTATTGAGCTGATAAATATTGTACTTAGGGATTTCCTGATTAGCATACAATGGAATCTCAGAAACAAGCTCCACTTCAATTGGTTTTTCAGGGTCAATCGCCAATTGCTGACCATTTTGTTCAGCGGTGATTTCCACCATTCCAGCAGATTCAAATTGCCAGGTTGTTCCTGCAGAGTCGTAAGTCATAGGGATACCTGCCAGGAAAAAGTCTACATAATCGTGCAATTCGCGGTAATGAATGGTTACTTCACCAGAAATCTTTTCACCACCGGCGGCAACAATAGCATCAGGGGCGATAGTATATTTTGAACCACTTGGGCTCTCGATAACACCACCTTTTTCTGCAACAATCTTTTTGGCTGCTAGCGGCTTATCCAATGATTTAATAGGAGGATTAACATAAGGCTGAGCAGCGAAGTATTTTTCAGCTTTTACCTCGTATGAATCTGTATTAAGATTTACATAAATGAAAAACGCAGCAATACCAGCAGCAAGTGTTCCGGCAACTGCTAACCAACGCAATACTGGCTGACGTTTTGGCGCAGGTGGTGGTGCTTGCTTGTCAGCTTCAAACTGCTGCAAGAGCGCATCAAAATCCTTATAGTGGGCAATTTGCTCCTCTCCTGGGATTTTGGGGTTAATCCGAAAGTCGTAATTATGCTTCATTGCCTTCATTTTCATGAATGACCCATCATGGGAATTTTTTGGGGTCAGTTTATTTTAAATCCCTCCCGTGTTTTTTAAGGATAGATTTTTTCATCCTTTCCAAAATACGGTAGGTCTTAACCTTAGCGTTACTTTCCGTTATCCCGATTATTTCAGCAATATCTTTAAAAGGTAATTGCTCAAAAAATCGCATTTCAATCAATTGAAGGTCTGATTCTTTTAATTCATCCAGTGCTTCCACCATCATTGACATCAGTCCTTCATAATTTTCGATGTCGCCACCGTCGTATACTTCACCCGCTAAATCGGGTACATAAGTTTCATCTATACTAACTACCCTGTTTTTATTTGCCTTCCTGTAATGCTGCCCTAACTCATTTCCTGCAATACGTAAAAGCCATGCAGAAAAAGGTACTCCTCGGAATTCAAATGAATCGAGTCGTTTAAGCGCTTTGAGAAAAACCAGGGAACAGATTTCGGCAGTCAGATTATCATCAGCTGTCCGCTTGAATATGAATCGGAAAACAATTGAATAGTACCGGTCATACAAGGGGCGGAATTCAGCCGGATTGTTTTTTTGCAGCCTGAATAATCAACCACTCTTCTTTCATCTCCTCCTTGGAAACAGTTTTATACTGTCCTTGGCTCATGCAAACATGGTTTTATCAGACTGGCAGAAGGTATAATAGCTTAAATTATTATCTATCAGAAAAATCAGGGTAAGTCAAAAAAAGAATATCGAAGGCTGTCGAAGATTCGACATAATTC